>JAAUUD010000058.1 GCA_012031655.1 Anaerolineae bacterium
CAGCTATAGACGAACACCGCCAGCACAATCACCAGCGCGGCGGCGTTCACCATGTTGGCCAACCAACCCTTCCAGCGAGGGCAAAAATCCGCGCCCCAGGAAGACCAGAAAGCTGGCGATGACGAAGTTAAACACCGGGCGGCGCATCGTCCGCAAAAAGAGCGTGATGAGCGGTGCAATCAAGGCGCTGGCCTCTTGTTCCAGCGCCATCACGGCTTGGGTCAGGGCTTCAGGCGTGCGGGCCATGGTCGCCTTTCACCTGCTGAACAAATTCGTCAAAAAGATAGAGCGAGTCGTGCGGGCCGGGCGAGGCTTCTGGATGGTATTGCACGCTAAAGGCGCGCAGGCCCGGGTGCCGGATGCCCTCAATGGTGCGGTCGTTCAGGTTGATGTGCGTGACCTCGCCACCGTTGAGCTGGCTATCTTCTGCCACGGCAAAGCCGTGATTGTGCGCGCTGATTTCTACCTGGCCCGTGAGCAGGTTTTTGACGGGTTGGTTGCCGCCCCGGTGCCCAAAGCGCATTTTGACCGTGCGCCCGCCCAGCGCCAGCGCCATGATCTGATGCCCCAGGCAGATGCCGAACATCGGCTTTTCGCCCAGCAGGTCCCGCACGGTGTGGATGACTTCGGTCACGGCGGCGGGGTCGCCGGGGCCATTGCTCAGGAAGATGCCCTCCGGTTGCATGGCCAGCACCTCTTGGGCCGAGGTGCCCGCCGGGACCACGCGCACCCGCAAGCCACGGTCGGTCATCATGCGCAGGATGTTGCGTTTGATGCCCAGGTCAAAGGCCACCACCAGCGGCCCGGCTTCGGCGGTGGTGGCGCCTGGGTACCAGCCCGGCACGCTACCACCGGCCCAATGATAGGCTTCGTCCGTGGTGACGTCACTTACCAGGTTCCAGCCAGACATATCCGGCGATTGGCGCGCCGCCTCGACCAGCGCAGCGGGGTCTTGGGCGGCCTCACCGTGGGCGATGGCGGCGCGCATCACGCCTTTTTCGCGGATGTGGCGCACCAGGGCCCGCGTGGCAACCTCGCTTAGCCCAACCACGCCCTGCGCGGCCAGGTATTCATCCAGGCTGGCCCGGCTGCGCCAATTGCTGACGGTGGGGCTGACGCCCGCACCACCAACCCCGCCGCCCAGACCCGCCCGGCTTCTTCATCTTCCGGGTTGATGCCCGTGTTGCCAATATGGGGCACAGTCATGGTGACGATCTGGCGATGATAGGAGGGGTCCGTCAGCACCTCCTGGTAGCCAGTCATCGAGGTATTGAACACGAGTTCCCCAGTGGAGACGCCCTGCGCGCCAAACCCCACGCCGGGGAAGGTCCGTCCGTCTTCGAGTGCGAGTAACCCTTGCATAGCCGCTTAGCTCCCCGGGGTGGCCTGGTGCTGTTCCCACAGTTGGCGGGTCAGCTGGGCATGGCCCACGTGTGTTGCGGTGTGTTCCAGGGCATGGTAGAGCGACCACAGCACCCGATAGCGCCGTCCGTTGCGCGGCGTGTGCAGCGGGGCCTCGCGTTCCTCGGCAAATTGCGCCGGGGAAAGGTGCGCCAGCCCTGCGCGCACGTAGTTCAGGGTGGTGTCAAACAGCGCGATCAAGTGTGCCGCGTCGTGGCCGTGCGCCTCAAATTCGGCTGCGCGATTCCGGTTCGAGGGGTCGGCCAGCGCCACGTCGCCAATCCAGTAGCGTTCGGCGCTGGCAGTATGCACGGCCAGCACCCCCAGCGAGTTCATCTCCGGGCCAGGGACCCAATCCAGCGCTTCTGTGGATAGCCCTTCCAGCACTTTTTTGAAGTCCTCGTGCAGGGTGGTCAGGGTTTCTAGATATTCGCTGAGGACGATGTCCATGCTGTGCTTGGCCTCCTATGAGCGTGGATAGACGCACTCCGGCGCGAAACGTTCCCGATATGCTAACATGCCATCCACCGCTTCGGCTAGCGTCAGGTCTGCCAGGGGCCAGGCAGCGGCCTGGGCCTCGGTGGGAATCTCTGGCAGCAAGGGCGCCAGACCATGCGCCAGGCGGACACCATCGCTCACCAGCGCCAGCACGCCCGTGTAGTCATCTGGCAGATATTCCACACCCTTGATGGTCTTGTTCAACAGGGTTTCGAGCTGCGGACGGACTTTGGTGGGCACGGCGGGGTCTTCGGCCAGGCAACAGGTGGCGCGCAACACGTTGGGGAGCAAATGATACAGGTCTGCGGTGTGGCCAACGGTGCAATCCATCTCCCAATGGCCTTTGCGCGCGGTCCAGATGTCCAGGTAGGTGTCGATGGCGGGCATGGGGGCCTCCTCTGGCTCAATTTGCAGGTCAGGGAAAGTGTACCCTCCCGGATTGCGCCAGGGAGGGTCAAACGGGGGGCTGGGGGCTAGGCCTGGTTTTCGATGGCGCGCATGGCGCCTTCGGGGTAGCGGGTGCCCTGCACAGCATCCGGCGGCGCGATTGCATCCAGCTGTTGAAGGTCCTCAGCGCTGAGCGTGATCTGCGTTGCGGCGACGTTTTCTTCCAGATATTGGATGCGGCGGGTGCCTGGGATGGGCACGATGCCTTCCCAGCGCGCCAGCACCCAGGCCAGCGCAATCTGGGCCGGGGTGGCGCCTTTTTCTGCTGCCAGGGCGCGCACGCCTTCTACAAGGGCCATATTGTGCGCAAAGACTTCGGCCTGAAAACGCGGATAATAGCGGCGCACATCGTTCTCGGCGAGCGCGTCAATGGAAGTGATCTGCCCGGTCAGGAAGCCGCGCCCCAGCGGGCTATAGGCCACAAAGGCGATGTTTAATTCCTGGCATAGCTCAAGGATTTCCTGCTCGACATCCCGCGTCCACAGCGAGTATTCAGTTTGCAGGGCGGCGATGGGGTGCACGGCATTGGCGCGGCGGATGTTGGCGGGCGAGGCTTCCGAAAGGCCCAGGTAGCGCACCTTGCCAACGTGAACCAGGTCGGCCATGGCGCCCACGGTTTCCTCGATAGGCACGGTCACATCCACACGGTGCTGGTAGTAGAGGTCGATGACCTCCACGCCCAGGCGGCGCAGGCTGGCTTCGCAGGCGGCCCTGACGTACTCTGGGCGGCCATTGACGCCCAGAAAGCTGCCGTCTTCGCCGCGCACGTTGCCAAACTTGGTGGCCAAAATCACCTGGTCGCGGCGGTCGTGGATGGCCCGGCCTACCAGTTCCTCGTTGTGGCCCACACCGTACATGTCGGCTGTATCCAGAAAGTTAACGCCCAACTCCAACGCGCGATGGATCACGGCGATGTTGTTGGCGTCTTCTGCCGGGCCATAGAACTCCGACATGCCCATACAGCCCAGGCCCAGCGCCGAAACACGCAGCCCGCTCTGCCCCAGGGTTCGTTGTTGCATCATCCTTGCTTCTCCTCTATGCTCCGGTACAGTGCAATCTTACGTTCGATGGCTCCCAGGTTGTCCCGTAGCTCATCCAGATAGGTCAGCACTTCGTTACGGTGCGCCTCTAGCATGGCCAGGCGCTGCGGCACGGTGAGGTCGCTCTCCTGGCTGAGCGCGGCAAACTCGCACATCTGCTGGATGCTCATGCCGGTGGTCCGCAGCTTGTTCAGGAACTCGATGCGGCGCAGATCGATCTCCGCATAGCGGCGGTGGCCGTTGGCGGCGCGTTCCACGGGCAGCAACAACCCAATGCGCTCGTAGTAGCGCAGGGTGTGCACGCTCAGGCCGGTGCGTTGTGCGGCCTCGCGGATGGTGAGCTGGGGTTCTGGGTTGGTCATCATGCCTCGACTATACAACTTTGAGCGCGCTCGAAGTCAAGCATGGGATGCAAAATCGGCGGGGCAGGTTACTCGGCGTCGGCGTCTTCCTGGCTGGAGCGTTCCGCATAGGCCAGGATATCGACCTCTTTGGCTTCGATTTGCTCCAGCAGCGCGATCACATCTCCAGGGGCCTTCCAGTGACGGCGCAACAGTTGCGGGCGTTGCCGGGCCAGCTTGAGCAAGGGCGTGGACAGGATGATGGCATCTTCCAGAAAACCCGCCACGCCCATTTCGAATTCTGGCAGCAGGTCGTGTGGGTTGAGCACATACTCGCCCGCAGAGACGAGTTCCATTTGGGCTTGTTCGCCCAGATCGTTTTCCTTCAGGAGGTTAATGAGCAGGCGCACCAGGTCTGGCACTACCGTGACGATATCTTCAAACTCCACCTGAGAACGCGTGCCCAGCCAGGTAGAAAACCGAAAGCTCCAGGCCTCGAACCAGGTTTGCAGGCGCTCAACCAGTTGTTGAGGGTCGGAAGGGGGCATTTCCAGCAGATCGTCATTCATGGGCTGTCCTTTCCGCTTAGGAGGCTGTCTCGGTTGGCGTGGATCAGGCGAATGGTCATCACGGGATCGTCAGGGCCAGTCCAGTGCTCGCGCAAGAGGGCGGGGTTAAGGTCGTTTTCGGCATCCAGCAGGGCCACCAGCCCATCCGCCACGGCCACCGCATCATCGACCAGCCCGGCGGCGCCATATTCTGCTTCGGGCAGGTCGTCTTCGGCTTCAAAAACATATTGGGCCAAACGGGCGAGTTCCTCGCGCAGGGGGAGCGGCAAGGCGCTATCACGGATGAGGTCCATCAACAGGCCCAGCAGGGCTGGGACCTGCTGCACGGCATCCGCCACATCGCTGTAGCCCTGGTGGGCAATCCAGGCGGAAATTGACGCCTGCCAATGCGCCTGCCATTCCTCAATAATCTGGTTAAGCCGCGCACTGCCGGGCGGTTCTGGGGTGCCGGGGTGGGGTTCTCGGTCCATGGAGCGCTATCCTTTTTTCTTCCTGTGGGTGGCGCCGGGTGCGTCACTTCAGCAGCAGTAGTATAGCGCAGGCTGGCTTATCGCCCCACCAGACGGGCGCGGAGGGCGCTGACCTGGCTAATGACCACCTGGATTTCGCCCTCGCCGGCCCAATAGTGTTGCACCAGGGCCAGGGGAAAGTGCATCGGGTGTTCTTGCATCAGGTTGTGGAGCACAGAAACCGCCACCAAGGCGTCGTCCAGCAAGCCTTGCGGCCCCAGTTCGTGTTCAGGCAGATCGTCCTGAGCGTTGAAGATATAGCCCAGTGCCGCCCCCAGGCGCCCCTTGAGCGCAAAGGGGACTTCCGGCGCTTTGATAAGGGCGATGACCAGGCTCAGGAGCGCTGGCACTTGCTTCACGGCAGCCGTGGCTGGATAATCGCCCTGTTCAGCGATCCAGCTATCAATGGCCTGCTGCCAGCGGGCGATCCAGCGGCGTTCGCCTTCGTCCAGACGGGCTGCACCGGGTAGCGGAAAGGGTGTTGATGGTTGATCTTGCATGGCAATCGCTTCCCTTTTTCCAGTTTGCTTTCACTGGCTATACGTTTGAGCAAGGGTTGCGGTTGCGCGTGGTTAGACCTCCGGGCATTCGCAGATCAGCAGCTTGAGCACGGCGCGGGCGGCTTCCTCTTCGGCCTGGAGTTCGGGTTGTTCGGTTCGAATGGCCACCGCCTGCGCCAGGATGCCGTGCACAAATTGCTCCAGAATAACCGCCGGGATGTTGAGGAACTCTCCGGCGGCTTGGCCTTGGACCACCAGTTCGTGGATCAGTTCGCGGAACGCATCGCTGGTTGCCGTTTGCACGATCTCCTGCCGGGTGCGTGCTTGCAGGTCCAGGCGATGGCCCGGCGCGGGCTGTGGGGCATGGTGGGCTGCGAAATCGCGAAAGGCCAGGCGCACCATTTCTGCGACACGCGCACGGTATGTGGGGAAGACCCGGATGCGCTCGCGAACTTCCGAGCGCAAGTGGCACCCACTGCGGTACACAACAAAGTAGAAGATTTCTTCTTTGCTGGCGAAGTGCTGGTAGATTGTCTTTTTGCTGATGCGGAGTTCGCGTGCAACAGCATCCACTGAGGTATCTTTGAAGCCGTATAGCGTGAAGTGTCGCTCGAAGGCATCCGCGATGGCGTCTTTCAAGGAGTCCATCCTGGCCTTCTTTCTGTCAAATTCGCGCGTCTGAACTCAAGTTTCTATAGATTTAGTGTACGCCCGGAAGGGGTGCTGGGTCAAGATAAAGCGCTGGTTAAGCGGTAAGATTGGGTACTATTGGGCTGTCTGTGGAAGTGGGAAGGAGCAAACGCGCCATGCATGTTGAATTTCTTTACTATGCGGATTGCCCCTCGCACAAAACCGCCCTGGAGCGGCTGCAAACCGTGCTGGCGGAGGTGGGCAGCGCAGCGGCGGTCGAGGTGCACGAGCTAAGCACCGAGGCCGAAGCACACAGCGCCACTTTTGTGGGCTCGCCCACCATCCGCATCAATGGGCAGGATATCGTGCGCCGGAGCCAAACGCTGCCTTTGGCCTGACCTGCCGGGTTTATGTGCTGGAAGATGGCCGATTTTCGCCGCTGCCCTCGGCAGGGATGATCCGGCGGGCAGTGCAGGCCGCTCTGGCCGGGGCAGACCCCACAAGCTAACCGTACCCAACGATTTCGGAAAGGACTGGAACCGTGAGCAACCTGAAAATTGGCGATAGCGCGCTGGACTTTGAACTGAGGGGCGTGGATGGCCTGCTGCACCGCCTGGCGGACTATGCAGATAAGCCTGCCCTGGCGGTGATCTTCACCTGTAACCATTGCCCCTATGTGCTGGCCTGGGAGGACCGCCTGATGGCCCTGCAAAACGAGTTTGCCTGGCAGGGTTTTCAGATTGTGACCATCAACGCGAATGACGCCATAAAATACCCCACCGATGACTTTGCCAGCATGCAAAAGCACGCTCAGGAAAAGGCCTTCCCCTACCCGTATCTGCATGACGAGTCGCAAGCCGTTGCACGCGCCTATGGCGCGGAACGGACGCCGGAAATCTTCTTGTTTGATGCCACGCGCAGCCTGCGCTATCACGGCGCGCCAGACGACAACTACGACGACCCCTCCGCTGTGCGGATGCCCTATTTGCGGCAGGCGGTCGAAGCCTTGCTGGCTGGGTCCTCGCCGGAAATCGCCCAGACGCCCCCGGTGGGCTGCACGGTGAAGTGGAAGTAGCCCGAGCGGCGGGTGTGCCGCCCAAAAACGCCTGTTTTACGGGGGCAGGGCACGCTACAATACCTTCCCGAAAACCCAACGGAGGGGATTAATCGCCGCTTATGCAACGCGCAAATCTCATTGCGGGCCTGGTGACCACCCTGGTGGTGGGTGCTGTTGCGCTCGCTGGATACGTTTTTCTGGTGGATGAGGACGCGCCTTTACCACCGCCCTCGGTGCCCCAGGCGCGTGAGGAAATTCGCTACCTGGGGCTGCATGTTTTTCAGGCCGTCTGGTCGCCAGACGGGACGCGCCTGGGGGCAGTTGGCATGATGGGCGGGGCGCAAATCTGGAGCTACCCACAGCGCGAGCCCCTCTACCAGGTGGATGGGGAAATTGAACTGGTGCTGGCGCTGGATTGGTCGCCAGATGGTAGCCGCCTGGCCACAGGGAGCGACACCGATATGGTGAGCGTTTGGGCAGCGGAGGACGGCAGCCTGCTTTACAGGTTGCCAGGCCACGGCAGCGACATCACCAGCGTGGCCTGGTCGCCGGATGGAACGCTACTGGCCTCCTCCAGCTATGACCGCAACGTGATGGTCTGGAGCTTTCCGGCGCCGGGAGAGTTCGAAGCCCGCACTTTCAGTGGCCACGATGCCATCGTCAAGCAGGTGGTTTGGTCGCCGGATGGCACGCGCCTGGCGTCATCCAGTTATGATACGACCTTGCGCGTCTGGGACCTGGCCAGCGGCGAAACGCTGCTCATCCTGACCGGGCACACGGATATGGCACGCGGCCTGGCCTGGTCCCCGGATGGGGAGCAGCTGGTTTCTGGCAGCCTGGATGGTACCCTGCGCATCTGGGATGCCCGCAGTGGCGAACTCCTGCAAACGCTGGATAACAACGCCGAGGCTGGGGAGAGCATTGTGTTTGCACCAGATGGCCGCCGGGTGGCGGTGGGGGGTGGCAATTCGGTGCGCGTGTTTGATGCCGAGCGCTGGACGGAAATCAGCCACATTGAACATGTGATCCCGGTGCGCGCGGTGGCTTGGTCCCGCGATGGCGAACTGCTGGCCACCGCCGCGGCGGACAACTGGATCCGGGTATGGGCTTTGCGCTAGCGGCTACTCGGCATAGAGCTTGACCACCATACGGAAGATGTCGCTTTCGGTGATGATGCCGATCACTTTGGCGCCATTCATCACCGGCAGGCCGCCCAGCTTGTGTTCCAGCATCAGGCTGGCGGCCTCTGCAACGGTGGTTTCGGGCGTCACCGTAAGCACCGGGTGGGTCATCACACGGTCTACAGTGAGCTTAGCCAGCAGGTAGTTCAGTTCATAAATGCTCAGGGTCGTTGCATCCGAGGGTTGGGCTTCGCGCACATCGCTCCGCGAGACGATGCCCACCAGCTTGCCATAGTCATCCACCACGGGTAAGCGCCGGATGTTATGCTGGCGCATCAAAGCGTCGGTATCCGGCAGGGAGGTGCTCCGGGGAACGGTTATCGCCGGGGTGGTCATCCAATCCTTAACCAGTTCGTTTTTCATGCCCAAAAATCCTTTGCGCAGGAAGCTGAATCAAGACCGGGCCAGGTGGCACGGGGGGGTTACTTTTCCCCATTATCGCCGCAGAGGGCAGGGCTGCCAAGCGCCGGAAGGCACCAAAAAGCCCCTAAAACTTCACCCCGAAGTACGCTGCGGTGAGCGCCAGCACCAGCACCACGCCTAGCACCCCCAGCAGGAAATGAAAGGTCAGGATGGCGGCCAGCAACGAGGTCCAGACCACAGCGGCGCCGCTGACCAGCGTGATCATCAGCCAGCGCGCCAGGCCGCGTTGCTCTGGCAGTTCCAGCAGGGCGCCCAACGCAAAAAGGGTCGCCCCTACGCTCGCCAGCAAAATCAGCACAGGGCTATCCACTTCGCGCTCGGCAGCCTCTAGCGAGGTGTTATAGGCAATGTAAAAGCTGCCAAACAGCAGGGTGATCATCCCCAGCCAGGCAAAGGTGCCACCGAAAACCATCATGTTGAGCGTGCGCTGACGGTTGAGCGGCGCCGTGGTTCGGCTGGTATCGTAGCGGGTGGGGGCTTCGGCCAGGTCGGCGGCAAAGGCCTGCGTGGTGCGGCGGTTACCGGGCAGCAGGGTTGGGTTGGTGAGTTCCGTGGCTTGCTCGCGCAGGGGGATTGTTTCCGTATTCAGTTCGGTTTGCATCAGGTGGACCAGAGGGCGCAACTGCCCGGTTTGGTAGGTGCGGAAAGCCTCCGATTTCAGGTCAATGAGGATGGCCTCGGCGCTGGGGTAGCGCGCTTCGGGGTCTTTGGCCAGGCAACGCGCGATGATCTGCACCCAGTTTTCGGGCGCATCGGGGCGCAGGTCGCGTAGCTCTGGCAGGGGGTGGTTGAGCACCGCGGCGATGATCTGATAGCCGCCGGCGCCGCGTTCGCCAAAGGGCAGGCGCCCAGTGACCATCTCAAAGAGGATCACCCCCAGCGACCAAAGGTCGCCCCGATGGTCCTGGTTTTTCTGGTCTATAAAGGCTTCGGGCGGCATGTAGAGCAGGGTGCCCAGCGCCGATTGAGACGAAGTCAGCGACGAATTTTCGTTGAAGCGGGCCAGGCCAAAGTCCGCCAGGTAGAGTTCTTTATCCAGGTTCAGCAGGATGTTGGAGGGTTTCAGGTCGCGGTGGATGATCCCGGCTTGGTGTGCAGCGGCCAGAGCGCTGGTGATGGCCGTGGAATAGCGCCGGAACAGCCCCGGTGGCATGCCTGCTGGATACGCTTTGATGATGTCTTTGAGGGTGCCGCCGCTGAGGTATTGCATGGCCAGGCAGATGACGCCATCTTCGATGAAGGCATCCACAAAGCCCACGATGTTGGGGTGGTCCAGGCGCCGCAGGGCTTGCGACTCCCGCACGAAGCGCTTGACGAGCACCTGGTCGTCCATCAGGTGCCTGGCCATCATCTTAATGGCGACCAGTTCGTAGGTTTCGAGGTCTGTGGCCTTAAAGACCTTCCCCATCGCGCCACTGCCCAGTTCTGCTTCGACCTTGTAGCGCTTGTTTAGCGTTCGCCCAATCATCGCTTCCGGTTCCCTTTGTAGCTGTTGGACAGGCGCTCCTGTGGGCCTGCCCGCGCTTGGCTGTTCTCAATTCTACCCAGCTTTATCTCCTCTATCGCGCGCGCCAGGGGTTTTCTGTACGGTACCTGAACAAAAAGGGGGGTGGCACGGCAGCCACCCCCTCTGGAAAATGGGCTATTTTGGGCCCAACCTGCGGCAGAGGCTAGCGCGCCTGTGCTGGGTCAGCCTGCGTATTCTGCGACTTCCGTGGGCTGTTGGCTTCCAGGCCGTTTTCTGCGTTGGCTTCCAGTTGTTCCAGCACGCGGGCATCGGCCTTGAGGCCGCGCCAGCGCCACCAGATGCTTGCCACCAGCCCCCCAATGATGAGGTAGGCCAGGGCATAACCAGTAATCATGTCGGTCAGGGTGTCCATCAGGGTCTGCCTTTCTTGCTGCTATGTGTTCCGTGTTGTTCTTCAGTGTGCAGATTTGCGCTGCCGACTAGAGCCGCCCCAGGGCTTCGGCCTTGCGCACCTGCAGGGCTTCGGCTTCTTCTTCCAGCCGCAGGCGGTGCCACAGCAGGGCTACGGCAATCACGCAATACGCAAAGATGTTAAAGAGTACGGTCTGAGCGATGCGCGGCGTCATGTTGAAGGACCCCAGGGCATCGCCAGAAGTGGTTGGCCCGGCCACCGTGGGGTGGATCACATCCGGGCGCACCCGCACAATGACAATCGTCAAAATCACGCTCCCGAACGCCAGAACGCCATAAACAGAGGCAAAGCGGCGGCGCTGGTCCGGGTTGTCTATGGCCTGGCGCAGGAAGAGATAGGCCGCATAAGTCAACCACATAATGGCGATGGTCGTCAGGCGCGGGTCCCAGGTCCAGTAGGTGCCCCAGATGGGCTTGGCCCAGATAGCGCCGGTTACGGTGGTGACGGTGGAAAGCGCCAAACCGATTTCTACGCCGGAGTGGGCCAGCACATCCCACTTGGGGTTACGCGTGCGCAAATACGCAATGCCCCCCAGCACAGTCACGATAAACGCAAGGGTGGCGGCAAAAAAGCTGCCCAGGTGAATGTAGAAAATGCGCTGCACCTGGCCCATGGTTTGCTCTTGACCGGGGTAGGCAAAGGCCATCAGGTTGGCCACGATGAACAGCAACACGCTGCCCAGGGTCAGTCCGTTCAAAAGCTGGGTACGTCGAGTGGCGGTCATGGTGAAGTTCCTCAGTGTGCTTCGTCTAATTTTGGGCTAGGCGCCCTGGCGGTACATTTCCACCAGTAGTTCGATCTTGTGTTCCAGTTGGTGGTCCTGGGTGCGGGCGGCATCCAGGCGGAGCAGGATGCTCACGCCTCGGCCCAGCAGCGCGCGGCGCTGCACGGCATAGTCTGCATCCTCGATCTTGCCCATATCATAGTCAAAATCCAGGTCGCGGATGGCAGTGATGCTGCGTGTGAGGCTGTCTTCCAGCTGCACCACCGTGAGGTCATCTTCAATGCGGCTGAGGCGCCCGGCGCGCCAGGCCAGCACAAAGGGCAAGCCCACGGCCACCAGCGTCAACACCAGGATGAACAAGCCAGTCAGGACAAGGGTCGTCGTCATCAGCGGGTCTCCAGGTTCAGGAAGGCGGTCAGGCGGGGCAGGAAGCTGGTCTCGCGGCCTTCGGCCAACGCAGCCTGGATGGCGGCATCCAGGTCTGTTTCGCGCGGTTGGGCGAAGAAGAACTTCTTGATCTCGCCATCGCGCCCCACGATGAAGGTTTCCGGCACGCCTTCGGTGCGGTAGGCTTTTTCCAGCTCGGCGCGGCGGTCCATCACGTTAGGGTAGGTGATGTTGAATTCATCAATGTAGGCCAGGGCATCGCGTTCAATGTCCTTCACGGCGATCCCAACGAACACCACGTCATCGTCCTGGTAGCGTTCCCAGGTGCGTTGCAGCATGGGCGCTTCCACACGGCAGGGGCCGCACCAGCTCCCCCAGAAGTTAATGACCACCACCTTGCCATGTTGCTCGGCCAGGCTAAATTCGCCCTCCTGGCCCAGCAGTGGCAGCGTGAACTCTGGCGCGGGGCCGCCTTCTGGCTGGGTGAGTGAATTTTGATAGATGCCCCAACCCACCACCACGAGCATCAGCACCGCGAACAGGATGATGACGATGGAGAAGGGGTTCAAGCGGGCTGGGCGCATCGACGCCGGGCCGCTACTGGCGGCGGTCAGGGCGTCGTCGGCATAGGGATCGTCTGAATAGGCGTCGAAGGTGGGCTGCGTTGTGCTCATTGCCGTTCCTCTACCATTTTCAACAGGCGCCGGAGCGCTATCGGATCAACATTGTCGGGCACTGGGCGGCTGAAGCCTTCCAGGTTGCCCGCAGCGCGTGCCGCTGCCAGCGCGCGATTTTCGCCGCGCTGGCGCATGTTCCAGACCTGCCAGCCAACCACCACGGCCAGGAACAGGCCCGCCATCGCGGGAAAGACCAACGCCAGGTTACGGTCGTTCGTGCTCACGGGCACGCCCGAGATTTTATCGCCATATTGGGTGGCAAAGCGATCAATGATTTCTTCATCGCTGTAGCCTTCGCCCAGCAACACGGCCACTTCCTGGCGCCAGGCGCGGCAGGTCACGCTGGGGCAGTTCGCTGATGGGCACGCCCATACACACGTCGCAATACATCTGGCGCGAGACGCGGTAAACATCGTCTTCCGAGACGCCCGGCGGCACTTCTTCGCCCGCCAGCTGGGCGTTTACCACGCCAGCGCTCAGCAACAGCACCAACAAAAACAGGAGTGAGACAAACTTTTGCATGGCTACCATGTTCTCCTCAATGTTCTGGCCCTGGCCCTCGGTTGCGTCAAGAGGGCCAGGAGACCCCGTGGGCTAATCTCCCGCGCCTGCGGGATGCTGAACCCATTTGTTAACCGGGCGTTTGCGCTTTTCGGGCGCTTTTTCTGCATTCGGATAGACGGCAATCGCCGTGCCCAGGACCAGCACCAGGCTGCCCCACCACACGAAGTTCACCAGCGGGTTGTTATACACGCGCAGGGTCACCTGGTCGCCTTCCCAGAAGGTCAGCAGCACGTAGATGTCGGTTTCGGCGGTGCTGTGCTGGCCCGCGATGGTCATGGGCGAGCTGTTGGCGCCAAAGAAGTCGCGCCGGGGGCGCAGGTGGTCCACCAGGCGGTCGCCCCGGAACAGCGAGACATCCACCACCAGCATCCCGCGTCCGTCGATGGCTTCGGCTTCTGAAAGCTGGTCGTAGCGGACGAAGTAATCGCCAATGGCGATGCTGTCGCCGGGGGGCCAGGGTTTGCTGGCGCACTTCCTGAAAGGCCGTGCTGGCGATGATGCCAATCCCCATGATGACAACGCCCAGGTGGATGATGTAGCCCCCATAGCGGCGGCGGTTGCGCTGGAACAACCGCGCAAACGCAACCAGCCAGGGCTCGCCGTGGGCACGGTGGCGGGCTTCGGCGCCCTTCCAGAGTTCGTGCAGCGTGGCAAAGCCCGCAAAGGCCACCACGGCAAACCCAAAGGCCACCAGGATTTCCTTGCCCATCACCACCAGCAGCAGCATGGTGGCGGCGGCCAGCCCCATTGGGATGGCGGCGGCGCGGCCCAGGCGTTGGGCCGAAGCTTTACGCCAGGCGGCCAGAGGTGCCACGCCCATCAGCACGAAGAGCAGCGCAAACAACCAGGGGATAATCAGCATGTAATATTCCGGGCCCAGGGTGATGGTGTTCACCTGAATGCCCAGCGACGCCAGCGTATCTCCGATGAAGGCACCTGCTTGGTCAGGTCGTCAGCATCCCAGTGATGAGTTCTGCCCAGGTGCCCCAGAAGACCACCACGGTCGCCGCCAGGAAGACCCAGTTATTGAACAGGAACAGGCTCTCGCGGCTGAACAGGCTCTCCAGGCGGTGGTCGCTCTGGAAGGCCCCCTGCGACCCGCGCCACAGGAAGAGCACCAGACAGCCCAGGATGGTGCCGGTCAGGAAGAGGCCCATGGGCACGGCCAGCGGGCTTGCGCAAGCTGATGCACGCTGCTGAGCAGGCCAGTCGCGGTGGCCACCGTCGCCAAACAGCA
>JAAUUD010000059.1 GCA_012031655.1 Anaerolineae bacterium
CTGGGCTATGCCCAACGGGCGTGAAGATGTGGACCTGGATCGCTTACGGAGCCGCGCTTGGACCCTGGTCCGGCGCCCCACGGGCGGGGCGCGCCATTCTGCACACGGATGAACTGACCTACAGCCTGAGCTTTCCGCAGGATCACGCCTTAGCAGAGGGGCGACATCCTCACCAGCTATCGACGCATTAGCCGTGCGCTAGTGCGCATGTTTCAGGGCCTGAATGTGGGGGTCGAGGCCGGGCAGCAGGGCAACCGAGGTGGGAGTGCCATCTGCTTTGAGACGCCCGCTGACTATGAAATTACCGTCGCGGGCAAAAAGTTGATCGGCAGCGCGCAACTCCGCCGCCACAAGGCGGTCCTCCAGCATGGGTCCTTGCCGCTCCAGGGTGATATCGGGCGCATCTGTGATGTTTTAGTCTACCCGGACCCCCTCGCCCGCGAGACCGCCCGTCAACAAGTGGCGCAACTGGCCACCACCTTAGAGGCCGCCAGCGGACGCTGCATCAGCTGGCAGGCAACCGCACAGGCCTTCCAACAGGCGTTTGCAACCGAGTTTGACCTCGAACTGGTGCCAGGTACGTTGACACCCAAGGAGTCCTGGCGGTTGGAGGTCCTGCGCCATGAGGTCTATGGTACCCCGGGATGGACTTTCAAGCGCTAGCAGGTAAACTAAGAGCGCTGGTGGTTTACGAGAACAAGTATGGATGAATTGCAGGGCACAGAGCTAGGGGGCTACTGGATTGGTCACCCAATTGGGAGAGGCGGCTTTGGCCGGGTTTACCAGGGCTACGCGCTGGATAACCTGAACAAGCCCGTGGCCATCAAAGTGCTCCACCCCGACTTTGCCCAGGATGAAGCCCTGTTGCGCCGTTTTCTGCGCGAAATCCGGTTGATGGAGTCGCTCAATCACCCCAATATCATCCCTATCCTGGGGCATGGTCGCACAGACAAATACCTTTACTTCGTCATGGCGCTAATCAATGGCACCACACTGGAAAATCTGCTAGAACGCCAATCGTTCACCCCGCGCCTGGCCTGGCGCATCCTTCGTCCGCTGGCCGAAGCCCTCAACTATGGGCATAGCCAGGGCATCCTGCACCGCGATGTCAAGCCCGGCAACGTCTTCATCGAGCGCAAAAGCGACGGTGAGCATGTGTACCTGGGCGACTTTGGCCTGGGCAAACACCCTGGGGTAGACGATTCGCTCACGGGCACGGGCATTTCGATTGGCACGCCAGAGTATATGTCTCCCGAAGCCGTCCAGGGCACGGATATTGGGCCAGAGTCCGACGTGTATAGCCTGACGGTGTTGGCCTATGAACTGCTGCTCAAGGCCCTGCCCATCCAGAAGAAAGCCCGTCACCACACGGCCATCGCCCAGTTGCACGAAGCCCCGGTCACTCCTAGCGCCCGCCGTCCAGACTTCCCCCCTGCGCTGGAAGAAGTGTTGCTCAAGGGGCTAGCCAAGCAGAAGCAGGATCGTTACCCGACGATTCAGGCCTTTGGCAACGCCTTTTTTGCGGCGCTCAAGCAGCTTTCCGCACAAGAAATTGAACAAGATTATGCAGTGGATGCTGATCCTCAGGCATCTTAACCCTTATGATCATCGGTGCTGCACGCATTGAACTCAACCTGCCCGGGGTGCGCTCACTGAAGGAAAAGCGAGGCATCCTGAAGTCGATCAATGCCCAGATTCAAAAGAAGTTTAACGCCGCCGCCGCCGAGGTGGACCTGCACGATGCCTGGCAATCGGCCACCATTGGCATCAGCGTCGTGAGCACCTCTGCCAGCCACGCCGAAGCCATGCTCGATGCAATCGCTGGCTGGATTGAACGCAACCGCCCGGATGTTGACGTGGTTGACCACGCCGTAGAAACCATTGCCCTATGAACATCTTCCCTGCTATTGACATCAAAGGGGGCCGTGTGGTGCGCTTGCGCCAGGGCGACCCAAACCAGCAAACCATCTACGACGATGCCCCGCTGAACGTGGCCCAGCGCTGGCAAGCTGAGGGCGCCAGTTGGCTGCATGTCGTGAACCTGGATGGTGCGCTTGACCAGGCAACCGACCTGCTGGGAATAGTCGAGAAGATGGCCGGATTGGGGTTAAAGATACAGTTTGGAGGCGGCCTGCGGAGCGCAGAAGCCGTGGCCCGTGCCCTGAACAGCGGTGTGGAACGAGCGGTTATTGGCACTGTGGCCGTTGAACAGCCAGAGTTGGTGAGCGAACTGGTGGCGCTTCATGGCGCCGACCGCCTGGTGATTGCGCTGGATGCGCGCGAGGGCTGGGTGGCTACGCATGGCTGGCAGAGCGCTTCGCGCTGGCGGGCCGAGGACCTGGGGCGGAGCCTGGCTGAACGCGGCGCCCGCTATGCCCTGTACACGGACATTGCTCGCGATGGCGAGCTGGAAGGGGTCAATGTGGGGGCTACGGTTGCCCTGGCCCTGTCCACTGGTTTGCGCGTCATCGCCTCGGGTGGGGTGCGTTCTCTGGCAGATGTTCGCCAGCTTCAGGCGGCAGGCAACCTGGAAGGCGTCATCCTGGGCAAAGCACTCTACGAAGGGCTTATTGATCTGCGGGCCGCGCTGAACCTGGTTACGCCTTCCGCCTAATTCAATCTTCCCCGCCCAGCATTTTGACTTCCCCAAAGTGTGCAGCAGCCAGCGCCGCGCCCACGATACCGGCTTCGTTGCGCATCTCGGCCACAGTGACCGGCACCTGCACTTCTGCCAGCACAAATTCCGCAAATTTATCCCACTTGCTACTCACCCCACCCCCGATGATCACCAGGTCGGGCGACAGCAAGCGCTCCAGCTCGTGCAGGTAGCGACCCACCCGCTTGCCCCACTTTTCCAGTTCAGGCCCTCGCGCTCGCGGGCGGCATCCGAAACACGTGTTTCAGCATCGGCACCCTTCATTTCGATGTGGCCAAGTTCCAGGTTGGGCACCAACACCCCATCCACAAAAGCAGAAACGCCTACTCCCGTCCCTAGGGTAACCATCAGGATAGTGCCGTTTTTACCGCGCCCAGCCCCAAAGGTCATCTCAGCAATTCCAGCAGCATCCGCGTCATTGATGACCCGCACCGGGCATTCTGTCAGGCGTTCCAGGCCCTGTTGCAGGTTGTAGCCAATCCAGCTATCGTCCACATTGGCAGCGGAATAGACCAGGCCCTGCTTAACAACGGCAGGGAACCCACACCCAATGCCCGCTTGCCATTCAAAGTGCCGCACGATCTCCGCCATGACCTCGATCATCGCCTGCGGCGTGGCAGGTTGCGGCGTTGGAATACGAAACCGGTCGGTCAGCAAATCGCCCGTGTATGTGTCAACCGGCGCCCCTTTAATCCCTGAACCTCCCACATCAATTCCCAGGACGTGCATAAGTGTTGCTACTCCGTAATGACCTTAATGGTATCGACTTCACGCCGAAGGCCGCGTGCTTCTTCAGCCAGTTGCGCCAGGGTGCTGGCTTGCTGGCGGTAGTTCTGCGCGACGACCTCGAGCTGGCTAAAGACTGGCGTCAGAATTTGCTGGCCATAGCGTAGCAGGCGCGTACGCTCTTGCTGGGTCAGGTCTTGCAGGGCCTGACGGTAGCTCTGGCGCAGTTCTTCCAGGCGGCGGTCTAGCTCCTCGTGGGCGTCGTTGCGCAACTTGCGCCAATACACATAGGCCGCCCCACCGCCCCCCAGCAAAAGTAAGGGCCCCGTCACCACGCCAAATACCACCCCGGCAACCGTGGCCGTGAGGGCACCCGGCGCGGCTACACCAGCCACAATCGCCACAATGCCGCCCACCAATCCGGCGACACTGGTCACAAACCCGAGCATATTGCCAGAAAAAATGTTGCGCAGGCTTTCCGCCAGGTTATTTTCGGTATAGGTCTTGAGTTGTGCATCTGCGATGGCGATGGCTTCTTGCAGAGCTACGCGCTGATCAGCATAGCCGCTGGCATCTGGCGAGGCCACATGTTCCTTAAGCAAGGCTTCAAGCTTGTTCAGGCGCTCGATGATCCCACGCCAGTAGCGGCGGCTGCTATCCACCAGCGCGTTGACGTAACCTTCTGAAATCGCGTTGATCTGCCCCAGGGCTGTCCCCACCACCTCGCGCTCAAACTTTTCGCGGGCTTCGTCCCGTTCAATGACGCGTAACGAGGTGGGCTTGAGCGTGAGGTTCTCATGGATAAATGCCCGCCCCCGTTTGCGAATTTCATCAAACACGGCATCCAGCTCTTGCATCGAGGTATCAAGCTGCTGGTTGAGCGCCCCGGCCTGCTTTTCGAGCTCCTCGCGCAGTTGTTTGGCCTGGCGCTCATCGTTAGCCACCAGGTCCACACGGCTCTGAACCTCTACCTGATATTTTTTGAGCATGCTTTCGGCAAAATCGAGTTGCGCGTAGAGCTTTTGCTTGGCTGGCGGCACATTTTTGAAGGTATCCAGCAGGTAATCACGCACTTTGTCGATGCCGCTTTCGGTGCTGGCGTTGCCCGCGCCCCCAAACAAGCCGCCCATCCGGCCCCCAGAAGACCCGCGCAAAGCCGTTTTGGCCGATGTCGCAAACAGGGCGGCTCCAGGTTCAGCAGGTCTTTAGACTGCTGGCGCACGAAGGCCAGCACATCTTTCTGCTCTTTGTTGTCCAGCAAGTCAATCTGGTTGACCACCAGGATGATCTTTTTGCCATAGCTGCGCGCCAGCTCCAGATAAAGCTTTTCTGTCTGGGCGAAGGCACGCTTGGCCGAGAGCAGGAAAATGACCAGGTCGCTACGGCTCAAAAAATCCTTGGCGATGCGCTCGTGGCGCTCAAAGACCGAGCCAGTGCCCGGCGTGTCAACGATCACCACGCCCGGCGCACCCGTGTTGGGGTGGGCCCACTCGCGCAGCACCCCATCCTCGCGCAGGGTTGGCTTGCGGCTCCTTTCGGTGGCATAGCGGACCAGCTCAATCGCTTCGGTGGTCGGCGTGGCGCCCATCGGCAGCAGTTCGTCCCCCAGCAAGGCATTTACAAAAGAGGACTTCCCGGCGTTGAACTCTCCGATCACGACCACCAGAAAGAACATATCGCGCAGGTCTGCGGCGTTACGGTGCAAGCGCTGCCGATCAACCTCGCTATCTGCCCCGGTCGAACCAATGGCATCCGCGATCTTGTGCAACAAACGCACTTCGCGCTCGCGGAGCTCGGCAATCGGGCCTTCCAGGATGATTGAGGTCATGCTCACTCCTATTTCAGTGCCGCGATCCCACGCTGGATGCGGAGCGCCGCTTGTTCAGAAGCGTCTAGCTCGCTCTTGAGCGTGTTCGCCAGGGCGGTTTGGGTTTCAATCAGGCGCGTAAAGGGGGCAACGGTATCGCGGCGCAACTGGGTGCCGTAGGCCAGCAGTTCCTGCATGGGTGCCTTAAGCGTTTGCATATAGCGGTCGCGCAGGCCATTCAGGCGTCGGGTATAGGCCCGTTCCAGCAACCAACCGCGCAGCGGCAAGAGCGCCAGGCCACCAATCGCTGCCAGCACCACCACGCCAAAAATGACAAAAAGCAAACCTGCGTCGGCGGTTTGTGCGGCGGGCAGGCCAATCACCAGGCCCAACGCCAGCACCAGGATTTCCCACAGCGCCACAAAAATCAGCATGTTGGTGAGTTGGCGATCTAGCCGTTGGGTTTCGAAGCGCCCAGCCGCTTGCAAGATGTCGTCCAGCTCACCACGCACACGGCGCAGAAAGCTCCGGTCGTAGCCCATCGGCGCCTGCACCTGGCCAATCACTTTGTTCCTGAGGTTAGGCGGCAAGGCGTTGATTTGCTCACGGGTATAGTTCACCAGGTCGTCCAGGTCCTGAACATCACGCCCTTCCAGGCGTGCGCCCAGGCGGTCTACCTGGTTCGGGATGCGCGCCAAAGGCTCGCGGACGTTGTGTTTTTCAAAGGCGCTTTGCGCCTGGGTGCGTGCCCCAAAGCGACGCATAAGGGGCGCAACCCCCGCCAGCTCAAAAATCCCCGCTAACACCTGCCCCAACCCGCGTGAAAACTGGAACATCTCGCGGATGGCTTCGCTGCCGCGCATGGTGGCTTCAGCCCAGGTGGCTTCGATTTCTTCCAGGCCCTGGTCAATCTGGCGGCGTTGGTCTTTTTCGGCATTGGTGACCTGCCCCTGGATGTTTTCCAGCGTCTTACGGTGTTCATCCAGGGCGGCCAGGTTGGTATTCACGCGTTGCAGCGCCACCTGGCGTACATTGCTCACGATCTGGAGCGGGGTTTCGAGCTTCTGACGGATGCGCGCCATGTCGTTCAGCGTTTCCACGATAAACTCCTCCACCTCGGCAAAGCCGCTCTGGTCGTAGAGGATTTCGTCGCGCGGGTTTTCGAGCTGGGCGTGGAGCGCTGCCGGGCAGAGGCCAGCCAGATGATTGGCTCAAAACCCAGGTGCAAGCGCGATTGCTCCTGGGCAAAGTCATAAACCGTCTGGCGGTCTTCTTCTTCCAGCACATCCACTTGATTGATTACAATAATGCTGCGTTTGCCGTAGGCTCGGAGTTCCTTCAAAAAGTTGAGGTCCGAAGCCGAAAGCACCTGCGTGGCCACCATCACCAGCAACACCAGGTCAGCGCGGTGCATGAACTTGCGCGTTACCTGGTCGTGCTGCTGGAAAACCGACTCCAGGCCCGGGGTATCCACAAAGCTCACATTGTTGAGGAGGGAGTTTGGATGAAAAACGGTGGTGATCTCCCCGGCGCGCGTCTGCTGGAACTGGTCGCCATGCCGCAGAATATGAATGTGGTCCGTTGTCGGGATGGCACCCACTTCCAGAATGCGCTCGCCCAGTAGGGCGTTGATCACGCTCGATTTGCCCGAACTAAAGGGGCCTACCAGGACAATCAAAAAAGGATAGTCCGTGTGAAAGAGCGCGTCTCGTGCGCGTTCCATCTCGGCTTCGGGCAGGTCGTCTACGCGTCCCAGGGTGTCAATCAGGCCAGAGATCAGTTCGTGCTGCTCGCGCCGCACCTCGGCATACTGGCGTAGCAATTTCTGGTCAATGCGCTGAATGGAGCGCCGGGGTCGCGCTTGCTCAGCCAGAGCCTCGCGCGTTCCCTCCGCTTGCCCTGCCGATGAAGCCGCTGTGGGCACAGCGCTTTCCAGATGATCCTCCTCGGTTTGAGGGTTAGGGTCCGCCTCAGGAGACGGCGTGGGTTGAGATGGCGTTTGTTCGTCCAACGTCGCGTCCTATCGTTAGATCATGCCCCCTATTTTAGCACCACCCCGCCACAATCGCGGAAACACTCAGGGGGGCTTAAGGGGGAAAACCTTCTAACCAGGCAGCCAGGCGCGCCAGAAAGGCCACTTCGGACCCTGGCAAAAGTCGCTGTGGGGTGAGCGTCAGAATCGGCAGTTCACGCGCTTGCCAGCTCGCCGGAATGTCTGCCTCAAGCCCCCATAGGATGCCATCGGCGCGCCCCGGTTGACCCAACATCAATTCATAACGAACCAGGCGGTTGGGGTCATGTTGCGTCGTACAAAGCAGCAAGGCGTGCCGTTGCTCCAGCAAGTGGCTTTCCAGGCGCTCCACTACGCCGAGCCAGGGGCGCAAGGCCGGGATGAGCAAAGCGATCGTGTAGCTACGCAAGGACTGTGTGCGGAGGCGCTTGGCAATCAGATTGGGCTGATAGCCCAGGGCCTCGATGGTTTCCAGAACCCGTATGCGTGTTTCCGGGTTAACCACTTCTGGGTTGTTGAGTACGCGTGAAACCGTAGCCACCGAAACCGCAGCAGCCAGCGCTACTTCTTGCATGGTCACTGCCATGTGCTGCCCTCATAGCGTAAGTCGCCTGGGGCGATATTGTAGCGCTTCTGCCAGGTGCGGCACATCGATAATTGGGCTGTCGTCTAAATCCGCGATGGTAAGCGCCAGTTTCAAAATGCGATGATAAGCGCGAGCGCTCAGTTGCATCTTCTTGAGTGTGACTGCCATAAGTTGAGCTGCGCCCGGGGTGGTCTGGCAGAAGCGCTCAATTTCGCGCGGGCCCATGTCGCCATTGGCGTGTAGGTGCCGGGAGTCCGCAAAACGTTCGCGCTGGCGCAAGCGAGCACGCTCTACCCGTGCGCGCACCTGGGCAGAGGACTCCCCCTGCACTGCTCCCGTGAGCTTGTCATAGTCCACGCGGGGCACATCCACATGGATGTCAATGCGGTCCAGCAAAGGCCCGGAAATCTTTTGCTGGTAAGCGCGGATGGCGCTATCGGAACAGGTGCAGGGGTGAATAGGATCGCTGAGATAGCCGCAAGGGCAAGGATTCATCGCCGCAATCAGCATGAAGTTGGCCGGAAAGGTCAGCGAGAGCCGCGCCCGACTGATGGTGACCTCTTTATCTTCCAGCGGTTGGCGCAGGACTTCCAACGTTTTGCCGCCAAACTCTGGGAACTCATCCAGAAACAGCACGCCCCGATGCGCCAGGCTCACCTCCCCCGGTTTGGGGATGGAGCCGCCCCCCACCAGCCCGGCTTGAGAAATGGTGTGGTGCGGTGCGCGAAAAGGCCGCGTGGTGATGAGCGCCTGCCCACTCGGTAGGCGGTCCGCGACCGAGTAAATCCGTGTCACTTCCAGGGCTTCGTCCCAGGAAAGCGCAGGCAAAATGCCCGGCATAGCGCGTGCCATCAATGTTTTGCCCACCCCCGGCGACCCGACCAGCAACGCGTTATGCGACCCCACAGCGGCCACCTCCAAGGCCCGTTTGACGTGCTCCTGACCGCGAATGTCGCCCATATCCACCAGGCCAAAGAGGTCTGGCAAGGGCGCCAGGCTTTCGGTCTCTGGGCGCTGATAGGGCGGAATCGGGTTGAGGTCGTAGAGATGTTCCACCAGATGCCCCAGCGAGGCCACCGGGATGATGTCGATTTCTGGCACCACCGCCGCCTGTGCGGCGTCCACTTCTGGCAGAAAGACGCGCTCAAAACTGGCCCGGCGCGCCTCGTGCACAATCGCCAGGATGCCACTCACGTGGCGCAGGGTGCCATCCAGAGAAAGCTCCCCCACAAAAAGCGACCCCTCCAGCGCGTGGAGCGGTGTTTGGTCCGTTGCGGCCAGGCACCCCACCGCAATCGCCAGGTCATACGCCGGACCTTCTTTGCGAAGGTCCGCAGGAGCCAGATTCACCACAAAGCGCTTCATGGGGAATCTGAGGCCGCTGTTCTTGATGGCGGCCCGCACACGTTCTTTGCTTTCCTGCACCGCGGTGTCTGGCAGGCCCACCACGATAAACGCGGGCAGCGCGGTGGGGCTGAAGTCCGTTTCGACTTCAACAATATACCCATCCAGCCCGATGACCTCACAAGCATAAGTTTTGGCGAGCATCTTCTGGCGCCCCCTTATCCCTTCCTGCACCTGTGCAGCACTTCCCCTTGAGTGTATGCCGAAAGCGCAGCAGACGCTATTGCAGAATGTCACTCCCTGCAACCCGTTGTTCGGAAACAACGTATGATTAGGTGGACCCATCCGCCACAGCAGCACAAGGGGAACTTATGGAGAATAAGTCCATTGCTAAAGCCCGCGACCTCATCCGCCGCCGCCGCTTTGACCAGGCGCGCAAGCTCCTGCAACCGCTTGCGCTCAATGACCCTGCCGCCCAGGAACTCCTCCAGCAGTTGAACATCATCGCGCCGCCGGGCAGCCAAGCGCGGGGCAGAGGTTGCCTGGGGGCGCTGTTTAGCGGTGGCGCTGTGACCATTGGCGCCGTGCTGAGCCTGTGCCTGCTGTGTGTGGCGTGTGTGGGCGTGATTGCGCTTGGCGCACAACAACAACAAGATGCCGCCGAAGAAGCCAACGACGGGCGCGGCTCGTTTGAAAACCCGGTTCCGGCAGGCCGTCGGGTGGTCTTTGATGGGCTGGAAGTTCAGGTGTTGGGACTGCGCCGACCGGCAACCACCCTGGTTAAAAGCTTCAACATCATCAATGCCGATCCGCCCGCCGGGTCTGAGTTTGTGCTGGTGCGCCTGGCGCTCTACTGTACTGCCGAAACGGGCGTTTGCGCTGGAAATAGCGTGAATACGGCGCTGGTAGGGGCCGATGAAACCCGTTATGAACGCGAAGGCGGCGGCCTGATCGTGATTAATGAAGATATTGCCGAGGTGCGCCTGGGGCCAGGCGCCAGCGCCGAGGGCTGGAAGTACTTCGTGGTGCCGCGCAACGCTCGCCTGCGCACCCTGCGCCTGGAAGTGGGCGTAGTGACCCTGCATAGCGCACTCCCGGCGGCCAATGCAGGCACCCTCGCCGTCAGTGGAGCGGGTGCGGGCACGCTCAGCAACCCGGCGCGGGCTGGGACACCTATGGAATTCCCGGACTTTAACATAACTGTGCGCGAGGTCCAACGCCCTGCCAATAGCACGGTGCAAGGCTGGAGTGACCTCAATGACCCGCCGCCCGCAGGCAGTGATTATGTGCTGGTGCGCCTGGAAGTGTTCTGCAAACGCCCTGGCGCGGAACTCTGCCGCGGCAACGAAATCACCACCCGGCTCATTGATGGGGCTGGGAATGAGTGGGGCCGCCAGGGAATCGGCATCACCTTTTTGCCGGCGGAGCAGGACTTCAACCGCCTGGATGCAGTCGGAGGCGCGACCTTCTCCGGTTGGGAATACTTCGTCTTTCCGCAGGGGCAAAGTCTGGGCGGGATTCGCCTTTCCGCAGGGGGCGAAACGCGCTATGGCCTGGCCAACTAACCCTCTGGCGTGCCCCAACCGCCCCCGCCTGGCGTCTCGATGATCAGGCAGTCGCCAGGCGCCGCACGGAAGGTTACCTTGGCGGGCAGGCGCTCCTCGGTGCCGCCTGCACGGCGCAGGCGGTTGACCCCTGGGGCACCGGGTCGCCCGCCTTGCAAACCATAGGGGCTTTGCTGGCGCCGCTCGGTGTTGAGCGTCACGGTTACTGGGGCCAGAAACTCATAAGCGCGCCGGATGCCCTCGCCACCTGGCCAGCGCCCAGCCCCGCCGGAACCTGTGCGCAACTGATAGGCGACAATCCGCAGGGGCAAGGCACTTTCCAGTGCTTCGATAGGCGTGTTGAGTGTGTTGGTCATGTGGCTCTGGCGACCGCTCAGGCCAGGCCCCTCCGGGCCGCCACCGTGACCGCCGCCAATCGTCTCATAATAGACAAAGGGGCGCCCCTCCACCTGGCCGCCAATCGTGATGTTATTCATGCTGCCCTGGCTGGCGGCAGGGATGCGCCCCGGCATGGCCAGCGCCAACGCGCCCAACACCGCATCCACCACCCGCTGCGAAGTTTCGGTGTTGCCCACCGCCACCGCTGCCGGATAGCGCGGATTGAGCAGACTCCCCGGCGGGGTGCTGACCTGGACCGGGGCAAACAGCCATGATTCATCGGCACATCATCCTCGGCCAACAAGCGCACGCAATACCAGGTCGCAGAACGGGCAATCGCTTCGACCGCGTTCAGGTTACCAAGCACCTGCGGCGCGGTCCCGCTGAAGTCAACGTGCATGCTCTGGCCCTGAATGGTCACGGTCGCCACAACAGGAATTTCAAATTCCCCCTGGCCATCGCCCTCCAGCGCATCTGCAAAGCGATAGACGCCATCTGGCAAGACTCCAATCACGGCTTCGGTCATTTGCTGGGCATAAACCTGAAGCCCCCAGGCGTGTTCCAGCAGACTGGCTTCGCCGTAGCGTTGCGCCAGAGCCACCAGCCGTTGTTCCGCCACGTGATGGGCGGCAAGTTGCGCTTGCAGGTCGGCCAGGCGCTCTTCCGGCGTGCGGCTGTTGGTAGCGATGAGCGTTAGCACAGCCTGGTTATCCTGCCCGCGCTCGCGCAGCTTGACCGGTGGGATGATCAGCCCTTCTTGATAAAGTTCGGTGCTTTGCGGCAACGATCCTGGCGACATCCCGCCCACATCTGCATGATGGGCGCGGCTGGCAGCCAGAAACCGCAATTCCCATCCGATAAAGATAGGGGAAACCAGGGTAATATCCGGCAGATGCGTGCCTCCGCGATAAGGGTCATTAAGGATGATGACATCACCGGGGACGAGCGGCGCGCAGGCAGCCAACGCTGCCTCGACTGACGCTGGCATACTGCCCAGGTGGACCGGGATATGTGCGGCCTGGGCGATCATCCGGGCCTGGGCATCAAACACAGCGCAGCTAAAGTCCAGCCGCTCTTTGATGTTCGGGCTAAAACTGGCGCGGCGGAGGGTTTCGCCCATTTCCTCCGCCACCGAGGCAAACAGGTGCTTGAACACCTCCAGGCTGATCGCATCCATGCTCAGCGTCTCAACTCGGCGTAGATGGCGTCAAGCTCCTGGCTGCGGAGTACCAGCCCTTGCTTGATGAGCGCCAGATCATTTTGCCACGGAATGAGGTGTGCCCCACGCTGTGCCAGGTCACGCATCTGGTCCAGGTTGGCGGGCATTGACCCCCAGAACTTGCCCTGGCGTTCTGCCTGAGCCGCGATGCGCCCCAGCGCATCCTCGTAGCTCACGCGCTTTTCAGTGGGCTGCAGAGCCATGCGCAGCGCCATATCCGCTGGGCCATAGAAAATTCCATCCACGCCCGGCACGCTGGCAATTTCTGGTAGTTGTGCCAGTGCTTCTGGCGTTTCGACCTGAATGACCAGGAAGGTCTCACGGTTGGCGTGCTCCACGATGCGCGTCATCTCGCCGCCATAACTGGCCATGAAGTTGGTCTCCAGGCCGCGTCCTTCGTAGCCCCGATCGCCCAACGGCGGAAATTTTGACTGCCTGCACGAGTTGCCGGGCAGTTTCTGCATCCGGGATGTGGGGCATCATCAAACCCGTAGCGCCATCTTCGAGTAGGCGATAGAGCATCGCCCGTTCACGGGTGGACGGGCGTACGATGCAGTCCAGGTCATAGTGATGACACAGCACCAGCAACGCCTGGACCTCCCGCGCTTCAAAGGCGCGATGCTCCATCTCCAACCACAGACCGTCGTAGCCCAGCTCGGCGGCAATAGCCACATAGGGCGGCACGAAAAACCCGAGCATCCCCAGCTTAACGGGCTGCCCAGCACGCATTTTGGCCAGGATTTTGCTGCGTCTCATCCGATCTTCTCCAGAATCAGGTTACCAAACGGGTCAACTTCAGCCGCCCAACCGGGCGGAATGAGCGTAGTGCTATCCAGCTGGAAGAGCACCGCTGGCTGCTGTAAACGTGTGCCAGGTGGCAGCGTAGCCCGGTCATAAAAGTGGACCTCAGCCGGCACCCGGTGCCCCCCCTGGCGAAAAACAAGGGACCGCGTGGCCAACGGCCCCACCGCTGGCTGCTCCGCAACCTGAAAGCGGGGTAAGGCAGGCTTTGCGACCTGCCCAATCGCACGCAGGCGTAGCGTCACCGCCTCTACCAAGTGGCCACGGCGCGCATAGCCATAGCGCTGGTGATGGGCAGCATGAAAATCATCCTCCAGGGTAGGGCTATATGGGATGTTTAATTCGTAGGATTGCCCGGTGTAGCGCATATCAACTGACGCCAGAAACCGTTGGTCAGCAACCGGAATGCCTTCGCGGGTGAGTTCCGCAGTGGCCGCTGCTTGCATCTCCGCCAGCAACGCTTCTGGCGGGGCTGCCCGCCCCAGCAGAGTCTGGCTCAGGTCGCGCACCACATCCGCCATCAGCAAGCCCAGCGCACACATCACACCAGGGTAACGCGGCACCAGCACCCGTGGGATCAGGAGGCGCTCTGCGACTTCGCAAGCGTGGAGCGGCCCTGCCCCACCGAAGGCCGTCAGCGTAAACGTGCGCGGGTCATAGCCACGCGCCACCGAAACCCGGCGCAGGGCGCGCTCGATGTTGGCATTCGCCACAGCAACAATCCCGGCGGCCAGTTCCAGCGGGTCAAGCTCGGCGGCGCGTCGGTCGACCTGGCGCAGCGGGTGCTGCGCGACGGCGAGCTGCTGGTCGAGATGAAGGTGGTGGTGGTCTGCGTCGGCCGGGACGGCAAGGCGCACCGCATCCCCGACTATCTGCGCAAGGCTTTACCGCCTATTAACCACGTAGGCGCATGAACAGGCGATTCTAGAGACAGGTGTAAGAAGATGGAGCAAGAAGCACCGCAAGC
>JAAUUD010000060.1 GCA_012031655.1 Anaerolineae bacterium
CGCCAGCAGCAGGAACATCGCGCGTTCGCGCCGGGCCAGCGCAGCCAGGCCCACCAGCGCCAGGCCAATCACCACCACGCTATAGTCCCCGGCCAGGGTCCGCGCATAGCCTGCCAGGTAATCAGGCAGGTCTTCAGTCTGGAGCGCCTGCTGAACAATGTGCCGTTCCAGCAACCAATCGATCCAGCCGCCCAGGGTTTGCGGGCGCCAGAGGTAGGGGTCCAGGCCGCGCCCCTCTAACCAGGGCAGCGCCAGCGGATAGACGACCAGCGGCGGGCCAAACACCAACAATCCACACAGCAAGCTCCGCCGCCAGCGATGCAGCACCGCCCACCGCTCCTGGTAGATCACCAAGGCGGCCAGCCCTGGCCCAAACAGGATCATCGTGCGGTGATGCAGAAGGCTCAGGCCATACACTGCCGAGAGCAAAATCAGTCCGGCATCGCGGCGCTGGCGGGACCACAACGCGGCCAGGCCCAGCACCAGCACCACCAGCAGCGCATTAAAGGCATACTTGTCTGCGATAACCGCCTGGCTCCAGAAGGTGGTGCCCACGCCCAGCGTCAAGCCAGCGGCCAAGCCAATCACAGACCCGTGCAACCGACTGCCAAACCCTGCCAGGGCTGCGCAAGCCGCCGCGCCCGAGACCGCTGCCAACAGATTCATGCGGTAGGCCACGCTGCCAATCGGCACCAGTTCTGCCCAGAGGTGCCCCACGAAGATATAGAGCGGCATCCCGGTGGGATGGGTGAGCGCCAGAATCGGCGGCGCATACTGCATTTCTCCGGCATCGCCGCCGACCAGGCCAGGCAACAAGGTGTCTACATAGAGCACCAGCATCACGCTAAAAACGAGCGCCGCCGCCAGCCCAGCGAGCCAGGTTTGCTTGTTGAGGGGTAAAGATTTTTGTGACTGCATGAGCGGCATTATAGCGCCCCACCTGCCACCCGACCATGCACAGGGTCCACCTCCTGCTGATGCGACGTAAGGTTTGCGGACCTGAAAGGCTCCCTGAGGTAGCCCATTCTAACGCACCGGAGGTCAAGGTGATTCACATCCCCCGTTTAACCTGGCTCGTTGGCCTGCTGGCGCCCCTCCCGGCGCTGGCCCAGGCCCCTGCCCCGGATGCCCCACCTATACATTGGTCTTGCTCTGTTTTTGCGTTACTATCTGGAAAGGATTATCAGATGGACCTGGCGCGCAGCCGGAATGGGGTCTCCTGCCCACACCGGCTCAGCATCATCAGGGAAAGCGAGGGATCAATGGCCGATGCCGATGCCGAATTCGTGCGTGCCGTGCGCGACCCCAACGGCACCTGGACCTTCTACGTCACCGTGCGGCATCCAGATACGGGCTGGGAAGATTACGTCAATGGTTGGGATGTGGTGCTGGAAGATGGCACTGTGATTGACCCGGACCCCAGCACGCCCTTCACGCGCAATCTGCTGCACCCGCACGAAAATGAGCAGCCCTTCACCCGTAGCCAGAGCGGAATCGCGATCCCCGAAGGAACAACGCGGATTGTTGTTCGGGCGCACGACCTGCTGCATGGCTACGGCGGCAAGGAAATCACGGTGGACCTGACCCAGGTGCGCGGTGACGGTTTCGAGGTCATCCGCTAGCGGTGTTCGACGCGCCCATCAAGGTGCGCTAAGATCGAACTATGCCAGACATTGACCCTGAATTCATGATGAAAACTTTCGGCTTCACGGGCGCAGACCTGGCCGCTAACGCCGCCGGGGAGCTTACGGCCCGGCAGGTTCCGCGCCTGCGCCAGCGCTACGCCGAGTTAGAAACCTATGCCTTCATCGCAGGGGTGTTCCCCGGCGCCATGATTGTGTTGGGCCTGGTGTTGTTTGCCGTGGGGGAACTGTATTCCGAAGCGCTGATGGCCCGTGCCCTGACGCTGGTTGGCGGCTTGCTGCTGTTGGTGCTCTGGGGGGGGTTGTTCATTTATGGGCGGCGGTTTAACCTGGAAATTGCCGAGCGGCGGGTAGCGTCCACCTGTGGGCGTATTGTGCTGGAACAGCGGCGCTTTACCCGGCACATTCTTGTCTCCGGCGAGCGCTTTATGCTGACCCGCGCCGAGTTTTCCGCCCTGGCTGACCGTAGCGACTATTGCATCTATTTTGCGCCGCGCAGCCGAACCGTGCTCTCGCTACGCCCCCTGGTGCAAAGCGGCTCCCTCACCCAGGCAGGCTAGGCACCCCATAGGGCGTTGGCCACAGATTGCCCTTTCTCTCCCCCCTCAGGGGGTGCCATAAATAGCACGGTACACCGCATACTGCTCGTAAATCCGCTCGACATACAGCTTGGTTTCATCAAAGGCCACGGTCTGGATAAACAGGTCAATGTCTGGGCCCGAGAGGTCCAGCCAGTTCATGGCGTTCGCCGGCCGCCGTTATAGCCGGCCAGGGCTGCGTAGGGCTGGTTATCCACCAGATTCAGCGTCCAGCGCAGGTAATCCACCCCGAAAACCACGTTGATATAGGGCCGATACACATCCTCATTTTCATATTCTGCCGGCCAGCCGATGCGCTGCTGGATTTCGAAGCCAGTGCTGGGGATGATCTGCATGAGGCCCTGCGCCGCCGCAAACGAAGTCGCGAAGCTTTCAAACAGGCTTTCCTGCCGGATCAGCGAGAAAATCAGCAAAGGGTCAACGTCGTGTTTTTCGGCTTCGGGCAGCACCAGGTCTTTGTAGTACACCGGATAGCGCAAACGCACCAGAAAGCGTGGCGCCGTGAAGTTATCCGCCCGCGCCAGGCGCAGCAAATCCGCCGCCGCGATAATCGAGGACCGGTACAGGCCAATATCGCGGTAATACAGCGTCAGTTGATAGAGCGCCAGGCCATCATTGGCATAGGCCACGCGCAGGCTCTCAAATTCGACCTTCGCTTCGGCAAAATCGGCCAGGTTCCAGAGTTCCGTGCCTCGGATCAGGCGTGGGTCTGCCTGTAGGGCGGGGCTGAGCGCCGCCAACGGGCCTGCCTGCTGAATGCCGAAGGTGGTCCGCAACCAGGCTTCGGCCTCGGCTTGCTCCTGTGCATCATCAAACTCGAATTGCGCACCGGCTGGCCGCGTGAAGGGCGTCCGCTCGTTCAGCAGATCATCAGCGCGGATGGCAAAGTATTCGCCGGGGGCCGCCTGCGCCGCGCCTGTGTAGCTTTGCAGTGCCAGGTCCGCCTGGCCGTCCTGTTGATACATCCGCCCCAACCACAGGAACGCCTGGGCGCGCAGGCTGCCGCTGGCGTTGTTGGCCACCTGTGTGTAGAACCAGCGGGCACGCTCGCGCTGATCGGTGGTGTAGGCCAGCGTTGCCGCCGAGAGCATCCCCTCGTGCGCGATTTCCGCCGTGGGGAAGGTGCGCCCCAGCAGTTCGTAGGTGTCCATGGAAGCGCTGAGTTCGCCCTGCAATGACTGAAGGTAAGCCGCCCGCCACAGCGCCGCCGGGGCTTCGGGCAGGTCGGGGCGTGTGCTGCCGAGCGCAAAATAAACGGCAATCGCGCCTGGATAGTCGTTTTCTTCAAAAAGCGTACGGCCCTGTTCCAGCCAGCCCAGGCCAAAGTTGGGGTCGGCGGGGTGATTGGTCGCGGATGCGCTGAAAGGTGGCAAACGCCGCCGGATAGTTGCCCAGGGCGCGGTAGGCCCGGCCCAGCATGATCAACGCCTCGCTGGGGGGCGTGGGGCGTGTTGGTTACGTAGCGCTCCAGGGTGGTTGCCGTATCGGCGTAATCCTCGTTGGCAAAACTGATGCGCGCCCGCAGCCAGTCGTCGATGGTCGCCCCGCCATTCAGCAGGTCGATCATCGCCAGGTAAGCGCCGCGCGTGGTGGGGTAAAGCTCCAGCATGGCGCGCAGTCGGGCCACACCGCGCTCTGCCTGGCCGCTGTTGATCTCCAGCCGAGCCGCCTGATATTCGATGTTGGCGCGGTAGGGGGCGTTCTGGGCTTCCGTCAGGATGGCGTCGTATTGGGCGATGGCCTCCGTCACCAACCCGGCATTCAGGTATGCCGTGGCGACCTTCTCCCGCAGCGCCAGTTGCGCTTCCAGGGTGCGGCTGGCCTCTGCTGCGCGCTTGTAAGTATCCAGCGCGGCGGTGATCTGCCCCAGGTTCATCTGAGCATCGCCAATCCGCTCCAGCGCGTAGCTATCGATGATGCCGGGCCGCCGTTCCAGGTAGGTTTGCAGGTCCGCGATGGCTGCTTCCCAGTTACCGAGGCCCAGGTGGGCCTCGCCGCGCAAAAAGTGCGCCAGCGGCACTCGTTCGTCCTGCGGAAACCCCGCCAGGAACACATCCAGCGCGCTGAGGGCCTCGCTAAAGAGCGCTTCGCGCAGGGCTGCTTCGCCCATTTTATAGGCGGCTTCGGCGCGCAGGCTGGGGTCAATAAAGTCCGCCCGCAGGATGGCCGCGAAGTTGTTCACCGCCAGTTGATAATTGCCGTTGTGCAGGGCACGCTCGCCCAGAAACAGCCCCTCATCGGGCGGCAGGGTGGCCGTGGGGACAGGCGCCAGGGTGGGCGTAGGCTCGGGCGTGGCGGTAATAACCACGGATTCGCCGGGGTTCGGGTTGGGGTTGATCGGTGGCGCGACCTCTACCCCGCCCATCGGCGTCGCGGTGACGATAATCGGCGCTGGCTCACTCAGGAAGTTGCAGGCCAGCGCGCTGCTGCTCAGGATCAAGATGAAAAAGGCGACAGGTCGTTTCATGCTGCCATTATGGCCAGACCTGCCGCCCCTGACAAGCGCCGTTCCCCCCGGTGATGCGACGGCGCAACGGCAACCCACAGGCTGCCCTAGCTACCGCTCAGGCCGATTGCCACGCCCAACACAGCGTTGATTAAGGACAGCACCAAACCCAAAACGCTCAAGCCCAACCCAATATAGGCCAGCGTACGCTGCTCTGAATCCTTACCATACCAGCCCAGGCCAATGCCAACGAGCGCCAGCGGACAGCCACAAATCGGGAATATCCAGGCGCACAGGTTGAAAATCCCGACGACCAGCGCGCCAATAGCAAAAGGATTGCGTTTGGCAGCGTCGCTCTGGCCTGGCATGCCACCCACAGGCGGTAGATCGGTTGCTCCGTAACCCATAATCCGTTGCTCCTTGCGTGAAATAGACTGTGTGTTTCCCTCAGGGAGTTTCCGCCCCTCTGCCTCATTATAGAAGAAGTTGCCAAATGGGGAAATTTGAAGCCGTAAAAAAACTGCGAAAATCTTGAGCAAGGGTTGGGCCAGCGCAAGCGCCTCAGGCCAGGGTGCGCCCTTTCCACTGGCCCCGACCGCCGCGCTTCCAGCGTGCCGAACGCCACGCGATGCGCGTCATCAGCAGCACCGAGAGCGGCATCAGCAGGGCGTCCTGGGGGCGCTGGCGGGTGATGGCGGCGCTCAGCGCCCGCACCCCGGTCCCAGCGCCCACCATCAACAGCGGCACTGCGGGATAGCCCGGCCCCAGTGGCAACGCCCAGCCCAGCAATAACCAAACCCACGGCAACACGAACACCGCCCAATGAAACACGGTCGAAAAAGCCAGCAACGCCAGCGAATCCCCATGCCCGGCCAGGATGTTTTTGGCAAAGCCATCCCGCACTTCTGGCCAACTGCGGTACATCCGGCAAGTGATGACCCCCGCACCATCGAGCATGATCAATCGCCGCCCCAGTTTTTTGAGGTTGCGGGCCAGCGTGACATCCTCCACCACCTTGTTTCTGACGGCAGCGTGACCGCCCAGCGCCGCATAAGCCGCCCGCCGGAAGGCGATGACCTGCCCGTTGGCCGCCGCGAAGATGAACCAACCGCTAAAGCGCACCATCACCTCTGGCAGGTAGCCGCTGATGGCCAGCGCCATCAGCGGGACAACCAACCGCTCCCCCCAGGTGACCGTCTTTTGCGTGCTCCAGACCGAGAGCATGTCGTAGCCGCGCATTTTTCCCAGCACCGCAGGCAGCGCCCCCACCCCCCAGCGCACATCCGCATCCGTAAAGATGAGCACCTCGCCGCGCGCCACCTCACTTAACTGATGGCAAGCCCAGTTTTTGCCCAACCAACCGGGGGGCAGTGGCTGGCCGCTCAGCAAGCGAAAGCGCGGATCATCCCCGGCAGCAGCCAGCGCCAGCGCGCCGGTGCCATCTTCCGAGCCATCATCCAGCAGCAACACCTCCAGCGGAAAACCCGGCGGCGCATTCTCCAGCAGGGCGCGCACCGTCTCCGCAATCACCGCTGCTTCGTTGCGTGCCGGGATGAGCACCGAAACCAGGCCGGGCAGCTCTGCCACTGCCGGGCCGGAGGGTGCAGCCCGCAATCGGGGGAAAGTAAAGGGCATTGAGCAGGGCAGTCAGGCTGATGACCAGCAGGGCCAGCGCCACCAGCCCCCAGAAGAAGGTCATTGACGGCCCCCGGTGCGCCGGGCGCGCAAGCGTAGCGGTTGGCGCAGGTCCGCCCGATGTTTAAACGCGATCAACGCCAGATTGAGCGCCCAGACCAGCGTAAAGGGTTCGGCCCGGTAATAGGTGGTGATGAAGACCCCGGTCAGCGCCAGGGCCAGCGTCACGGCCCATCCGTGTACGCTCAGCACGGCAAACAGCGTGCCCATCAGGATGCCCAGCATCGGTGGCACCACCCCCACCGTTAGCCCGGTCCAGATGCCAAAAGTAGCCGCCAACGCCTTGCCACCCTGGCCCCGCAACAATGGAGAAAAAGCATGGCCCACCACCGGCGCAATCGCCACCGGCACGATGCCATGATCGGTGATACCCACAAAAAAATAAGCGCCAGAAACCGGCAAGGCCGCCTTGAGGTAATCCGCCGCAAAGGCCAGCGCGCCCCACTTTAGCCCGCCTGCCTTCAGGACGTTGGTCGCGCCCGGGTTACCGTCGCCCACCGTGCGGATATCCCGCCCCAGCGCCAGGCGTGCAATCCAGGCCGAAAACGGCAACGCGCCGCTCCAGAAGGCAATCAGCGTCCAGAGGAGCACAACCGCCACCGCCGCGCCTCCTTGCGCCAGGCCAACCACACAAAGGCGCCCATCCCCAGGGCCCCAAACAGCGCCGGACCGGGGCGCTTCCAGAAGATACCCAGCCCCACTGCCTGAAACCACCACGTCAGGCTGTAGATCAGGGCCAGGCGGTGGCGCGGCAGGTCGCGCGGGTTGAGCACCCAGGTGATGAGGAAGGCAGTAAGCCACCAGCCCAAAAAGTTCACCAGGGGAATGCCGAAATAGGCGCCGCTGCGCTGCCACCGCCACAGGTTGCGGTCGGTCATCTGCGGGTCCAGGTAGAGGTCCCAGGCGGTGAAGGCCAGCGCGCTCAGCCCGGCAAAGCGCAGACGGTCCGGCAGGCCCGGCGCCCGTTCTGGCAAAATCAGGCGCACCACCCCCCAGGCGGGAGGCAACATCATAAACCAGGCCAGCGGGATGAGCAAAGGCACATGGCCAAGCTGTGGTTGCAGCGCGTTGGTGTAGTGATAGTTCCCAAAGGGAAACCCGGTATGCGTGCCGCTGAACTCCGCCAGCCAGGTCAGCGCGCTAATGAGCATCAGCGCGGCGCTGATCCGCTCGGCAGACCAGTTATGCGACAGTGCCGCCAGCGTGGCCGAAGCTTGCCCCATCACGCCCAGGGTGGCCATCAGGGGGAACATCTGTAGCCCCGCCCATTGGCTAATGGGTGTGGCAATCAGGGTTGCTAACCACACGGTCAACGCAGCCACCCATTGTTTCTCAGCGGGGCGAAGGGCAGCCACCCGGGCTTGCCAGAGGGCACGAGCAGAAGATGTTGCATCCATAACCGGGAGTATAGCACCCCCACCCGGGCTATTCGCCTTTTTTCAGCGACATCTCATACAGCGCCCGCGCCTTCACCGCATCGCCAAAAATAGACATCCCGCTGTTCAGCACCACCAGCGCCAGCGTCCCCAGGAAGAACCACTTCCAGAAGGGTTTGCCGTGCCCCTTGCGGATGATGGCTTCTCCGACGAGGCTCACCCCCAACCCAATGAAGGTCAGGCCCAGCGGCGCCATCTCGCTCCACTTTTCGTATTGCTCGTTCATGCTAGCTGCTCCATTTCCTGGCTTCTGCTTGAGTTTAGCGCGTTGGTGCCAGGGGCACAATCAGGGGACCCGCGTGGGCCGGGTGTGGTTGCACCAGCACAGGCAGGTCAAAGGCTGCTTCAATATTGCTGGCGGCCAGCACTTTCCAGGGGTCCCCCAGCACCGCCAGGCGCCCATCGTGCACAATCCCAACTCGGTCCGCATACTGGGCCGCCAGGTTGATGTCGTGCAGGACCACCAGCACCCCGCGCCCCTCGGCGGCCAGTTCCCGCGCAATCATCATCACCAGTTGTTGATGGCGCAGGTCCAGCGCAGCGGTGGGTTCGTCCAGCAAAAAGAGCCTGGGCTGCTGGGCCAGCACCCGCGCCAGGGTGACGCGGGCCGCTTCGCCCCCGGAGAGGGTCGCGAAAAGGCGCTCGCGCAGGTGCCAGGCCTCGGTGCGCGTCAGCGCCGCTTCTACAATCTGGCGGTCGGTGTTGCTGGTGCTCCACCCCTGGTGAGGGTAGCGGCCCATCATCACAACCTCCTGCGCGGTAAACTCGAACGCAAGCTCTGCCCGCTGTGCCATCACACCGCGCAAGCGGGCCAGCTCCTGCCGCCGATACCTGCTCAGGGGCCGCCCTAAAAAGGTGATGGTGCCCTGGCTGGGCTGCCATTCGCCACCCAGCAGGCGCAGCAAGGTGCTTTTGCCGGCGCCGTTGGGTCCCACCAGCGCCAGCACCTCGCCCGCCGCTAATTCCAGGCTCACACCGTCCAACAACGCTTTACCGTTGATGTGATAGCTCAGGTTCTCCAGAACCAACACCGCAATTTCTCCACTTTGATAGCCATAGTGTGCTCCCTGGCGTTGCTAGCCGCGCCCTGCTGCCACCCTGTTCACCTGGTACCAACTCTCCAGGTCAATCAGCCAGCCCGTGGCGCCATCGCGCTCGGCGCGAACCTGCCACCACATCTGAAATTCGGCCTGGTAGGGGCCGCCAATGATCGTCAGGCGTTCGCCCTCATCAATCTGCCGCACCAGTTCGGCGTAGGTCGCAGGCTCGCTGCGGATGTTAGCGCCTGCCCCCCAATCCAGCACAATCCATTGGGCGCCAATCCCCGACCCCGGCGTAAAAAAGTGCGGGTCAGCTTCCATCACCAGGTCCGAGCGATACGGAATCCAGGCAAAACCACCGCTCCCCAGCACCACTTCGCGCCATTCTGTGCCGCCAATGGGGTCCACATCGCTGGTCCATAAAAACCGATCTCCCCAGAGCAGCGTTTCAGCGGCACGGCTGCTGGTACTGGGGGCTTCATAGGCTGTAATGCGCTGGAAGGGGCGCACCTCAAGCAACACATTATCCCGACCATCCGCGCGGGCGTCCTGGCCCCCATAACGAGGCCCCCCACACCATCCCGAATGCGATTCCCGCGCCCATCATCAACCCAAATAGCCGACGCAACATGTTTCCGCGCTCCTGATAGCCGCCTTTCCCCGCATTATAACGCAAAGCCTGCCGAGGCTTCGGCGCAGTGTGGCAGTTTCTCTCGGCGGGGCTTTCCTGTATACTTGCACATGATTAAGACGGGTTGAGGTGGTTGCACGTTGGAAAAAACAACCGTTGATATTCTCTGGGTCCTCGTCTGTGCGGGGTTGGTCTTTTTGATGCAGCTAGGCTTTCTTTGCCTGGAGTCGGGCCTCACACGTGCCAAAAACAGCATTAATGTTGCCATCAAAAATCTGGCGGACTTCAGCTTTACTACCCTGGTCTTCTGGTTGTTCGGTTTTGCCTTTATGTTCGGCGCCTCAGAAAACGGCTGGATTGGCCTGGATAGCTTTGCGCTGGACTTTGATCCCGCTGAGCCATGGAAGTTCACCTTCTTTATTTTTCAGGTGATGTTTTGCGGGGCAGCGGTGACCATCATCAGCGGCGCCACCGCCGAGCGCATGAAGTTCACGGCCTATCTGGCGGTTGGCGTGGTGGTGGCCGGGCTCATCTACCCGGTGTTTGGCCACTGGGCCTGGAGCGGGGTTCTGGAAGGTAGCGCCACCGGCTGGCTAAGCGAGTTGGGCTTCTACGACTTCGCCGGTTCGACTGTGGTGCATAGTGTGGGCGGCTGGGCAGCGCTGGCTGTGCTGCTGATCATCGGGCCGCGCCGGGGCCGCTTTTCCAAAGAGGGCCTGCCGCAGAAAATCCCGGCCTCTAACCTGCCGCTGGCGGTGCTGGGCGTTTTGCTGTTGTGGCTGGGCTGGTTTGGCTTTAATGGCGGCAGCACGCTGGGCATCGATAGCCCGGCGGCCAGCCATAGCGTCATTCGGGTGTTGCTCAACACCTTGATTGCCGGGTCCGCTGGGCTGGTGGGCACGCTCATTTTTGGCTGGCTCGTGCGCGGCAAGCCCGAAACAGACCTGCTTATGAACGGCACGCTGGCCGGGTTGGTCGGCATCACCGCCAGCGCGAATGTGGTGAACACCCCCAGCGCGGCGGCCATCGGTGTTCTGGCCGGACTGGTGATGCTGGGCACCCATCACTTGCTGGAGCGGCTACGGATTGATGACGCGGTTGGCGCTATCCCGGTTCACCTGACCTCCGGGATCTGGGGGACGCTGGCGGTGGCCCTGTTTGGCGACCTGACCCTGCTGGGCACGGACCTCAGCCGGGGTGAGCAACTGCTGGCCCAACTGAGCGGCGTGCTGGTGGCTTTTGTCTGGGCCTTTGGGCTGCCCTACTTGTTGATCAGCGGCATCAACCGCCTGTTGCCCCTGCGCGTCAGCGAAGAAGACGAGCAAATTGGCCTGAACGTCTCGGAGCATGGCGCCGGCAACGACTTCATCGACCTGCTGATGACGATGGAAGCCCAGAGCCAAACCCAGGACCTGAGCGCCCGGATGCCGGTGGAACCGTTTACCGAAATCGGCCAGATTGCCCGGCGCTATAACGGCGTGCTGGATAGCCTGGAACGCGCCACCGCCCTCACCAACCGCACCATCCGCACCGCCATGGATGGCATCATCACTTTCTCCAAGCAGGGGTTGCTCATCAACACCCTCAACCCCGCCGCAGAAGCCATCTTTGGCTACCCAAACGGGAGCATCCGTGGCCAGTCCATCGGGCAGCTCATTGCCCTGAATGATGATCTTAGCGAGCGCGCGCTGGGCGAGTTGGTGGAACGCACCGCTCGTACCGATGAACGCCGCGAAATTGTGGGCATCCGCAGCGACCAAACCACTTTTCCGCTGGAAGTGGCACTTAGCGAAGCCATGATCAACGATCAGGTCTACTACATGGGCTTCTTCCGCGACATCAGCGAGCGCAAACGCGCCGAAGCCGAACTTCAGGCCGCCGTCGAAGTCGCGGAAGCAGCGGTCAAAGCCAAGAGTCAGTTTCTGGCCAGCATGAGCCACGAGTTACGCACCCCGCTCAATGCCGTCATCGGCTACGTGGACCTGCTCCGCAACCAGACCTACGGCCCCATTACGGACCTGCAAAGCGAGCGCTTGCTGCGTGTGCAGCGCAGCGGGCAACACCTGCTGACGCTGATCAATGATCTGCTGGATATGAGCAAGATCGAAGCCGGGAAGATGGACCTGGACCTGACCACTTTTGAAGTGTGGGACGTGATCTCGGCGGTGTCGGACATCGGGCAACCGCTCATCAGCAAGAATGGCAACCAGTTCCACCTGGAAATTGACGCGGCTGTGAGCAAAATGACCAGCGACCGCATCAAGCTTCAGCAAATTCTGGTCAACCTGCTGAGCAACGCGGCCAAATTCACCGATAGCGGGCACATCACCTTGCAGGTTGCCCCACAGCAAGAAGCGCTGCGCTTTACCGTCACGGATACGGGCATTGGCATGACGCCAGAACAGCAAACGCGCGTCTTTGATGAGTTCGTGCAGGCGGACGCTGGCACCACTCGGCGCTATGGGGGCACAGGGCTGGGCCTGGCCATCTGCCGCCGCTTTGCAGAAATGATGGGTGGGGAGATCAGCGTGAGCAGTGCCCCTGGCAAGGGCAGCGTCTTTATGGTGCTCTTGCCACGCCAGGTTAGCCGTGCCCACGCCTGCCCCCAGCGCGCCACCCGAAGCGCCCCCCCCTGCCGCTGGTTCACCCCACCGCCAAGGGAGAAAGCCCGCACGAGGCGCCGCTGGTGGTGTCGTGGAAGATGACGAAGACGCACGCGAATTGTTGGCGCAATATCTGGTTCAGCAGGGCTTCCGCGTCATGACCGCGCCCACGGGCGACAGCGGGCTGGCGATGGTCCGGCAAGCTCAGCCTGCGGTCATCACGTTGGATGTGATGCTGCCTGATATGGATGGGTGGATGCTGCTGGGCGAGCTTAAGCGCGACCAGAACCTGCGCGACATCCCGGTGATCATGATCTCCATGCTCGATGACAAGCATACTGGTTTTGCGCTGGGTGCCTCCGACTACCTGGAAAAACCAATCAATCCGCTCGAACTGACGGACGTGATGAACAAATATCGCTGTGGCACGCCACCCTGCACCATTCTGGTGGTGGATGACGACCCCAGCGCCCGCGACTTGCTGCGCGACCTGTTGGTGGCCCATCAGTGGACGGTCGCCGAAGCCAGCAACGGGCGCGAAGCCCTGGACTGGCTGGAGACCAGCGCCGACCTGCCCAGCCTCATTTTGCTGGACCTGATGATGCCTGAAATGGACGGTTTCGCCTTTGTGCGCGCCCTGCAAAGCCACCCCATCTGGCGCAGCCTGCCTGTGATCGTGGTTTCGGCCATGCGCCTGACCGAAGAAGACCGCGCCGTTCTGAATGGCGGCATTCAGGAAGTGCTGCAAAAAGGCGCCTACACCCGCGAGCGCCTGCTCTCAGAAATTCATCGCCTGGTGCAGCATCATCACCCCCCAACACGTTGACCCTTGCTTTTGCGCAAATGGCCAAGCTTCCCCATAATGGAAGGGACCAATCGCCAGACAAAAAGAAGGGAACGCATGATGCTTAAACAACCTGTTCGGAGGGCCGCGCTGGCCGTTGCACTCCTGGGGGTATTGCTGGGGGTAACGCTGCTACCCGCTGCCAATGCTCAACCCCCTGCCCCAGAGCCTATCGCCTTGGGCGAGAACCGGCTCGGCCAGGTTACAGACACCAACATCACCCCGACTTTTGCGTTTATGGCCAGCGCCGGCCAAACCGTGAGCGTAGAAGTGCTGGCCATTGACGCCGGATTTACCCCGCAGCTGACCTTGCTCACGCCGGAACGCAATCTGGTCCAGGCTATCGGTAACCCGGCCCAGAGCAACCGCATCCAGGCGGAAGTCACCTTTCCTGCCGCTGGAACCTACCTGTTGCAGGTCATCAACACCAACAGCAACCTGGGTGGGCAATTTTTGCTGACCATCAGCGGGCAAGACACCGCCCCGCCGCCGACGCCGCTCACCGTCCCGGCAACCGAAGTAGGCGAACTAGCGCCCGGTTCCCAGGCGCGCTATAGCTTTTCCGCCACGGGCGAAGTACTGGAATTGAGCATTGAATCGCTGGGCGATAGCGGCTCACAGGTAGACCTGCTCAATGCCCAGGATGAGGTTATCGCTACGCTGGGCTCCAGCTTGCTGGGGGGCACCTTCCTCATCCCGCCCGGCGATGCCACCTATCGCCTGGTGCTGCGTGGTGATGTGCAGGCGAACGCCCCCATCCCTTACGAAGTGCGCCTGAACATCCAGACACCCCCCGGTGAACCAGGCATCGCGGCACGCCCGAACCCAGCGACCCGGCGGTGAACCTGCCGCCCCTGCCCACCGACCAGGGTTGCGCCATCGCCACCCGCAACGCGGTCTCCGTAAATGTGCGCTCTGGCCCCAGCACCGATTACCCGGCGGTGGGTGCCTTGAATCCAGAAGTGGTCTATACCGCCATTGGCGTCAATAGCTCACGCTCGTGGTACCAGGTGCAGTTAAGCAGCGGGCCGGGCTGGGTGGCGGCGCGGGTCACGCGCACGGCGGGCACTTGCGCCAATTTGCCCATCGCCACCCGCACCC
>JAAUUD010000061.1 GCA_012031655.1 Anaerolineae bacterium
GCCTGACGAGCCTGGGCTTCGATGCCGCCTTCGGCCAATTGACCCGTGTCAGGCACCAGCCCCACCTGTCCCGAAACAAAAAGGTAGCGCCCCTGGCTGGCAATGGCCTGAGAATAGGGGCCAATCGCCTGGGGAGCCTGGTCGGTCTGAATGACGTTGCGCTGCATAGCTTGAGTCCTTTTCTGGTTGATGCAGATGTGGCTTAACCGTCTGAATCCTACGGCATTGCGCGCAACAGAACAAGCAGATTCCACATTAGAAAGCCCACCGGCCCAAATGCAAGAGAGGCCGGGGCAACCCGACCTCTCTGCATGCCTTACAGGAATGTCTCCTAAGAGCGGGTTATTCGCTCGGGGGCACGATCACCGCGTCAATGACGTGGATCACACCGTTGACCGCATCGATGTCGGTCACGATGATTTCAGCGTCATTGATGAAGGCACCTTCTTCGCTCACCGTGATGGTAGCGGTCGCGCCGTTGGCCATCTCTACAGTGAGTTCCATCGCTTCGGTTTCTTCCATCATCTCGCCCAGGTCACCCGAGTAGACGATGGAGGGCACCACATGGTAGAGCAGGATGTTGGTCAGGGCGGCGGGGTCCGCAACGATGCCATCGAAGGCTTCCTGACCCAGGGCTTCCACCAGGGCAGCGAAGGCCGCATCGGTGGGGGCAAACACGGTCAGTTCAGCTTCGGGATCGCTCAGGGTTTCCAGCACGGCCGGGTCCGCAGCGCCCACCGCGGTCAGCAGGGTGGTGAACTCCGGTTCCATCTCCATGTCGTCTTCCATCATCTCGCCCATGCCAGCGGCATCCACCACGATTTCCGCAATGGTGCGGTCTTCCGGTAGGATCACCGCGTCAATCACGTGGATCACGCCATTGCTGGCTTCGATATCGACCATTTCCAGGTTCAGGTTGGCGCCGTCGATGGTGATGCCACCTTCTTCGGTCAGTTCAACGTCAATGTACTGGCCGTTCAGGCTTTCCACGCTAAAGAACCCTTCGGTTTCTTCCAGCAGGGCCACCACATCCGAGGACATGGCCGCGCCTTCCACCACGTGGAACAGCAGAATGCCAGTCAGCGCTTCCTGATCGGCCACGATCTCGCCAAAGGCTTCTTCACCCAGGGCTTCGATCAGCGCGGCAAAAGCAGCGTCAGTCGGAGCGAAGACGGTCAGTTCCGCTTCGGGGTCGGAGAGCGCTTCCAGTACAGCGGGGTCAGCCGCCTGTACGGCGGTCAACAGCGTGGTGAACTCGGGGGCATCGCCGGAGGCTTGCGCCACCACGATGTCAGCAATGGTTTGCTCGCCTTCTTGAGCAAAAGCGGGCAGGGCGCTCAGGACCAACACAGCAACAACCGTCAAAAACACGATCAACTTACGCACTTCCACTACTCCTTGGTTTAACTTACAAAAACTTCCATAGAATTGCATAGGATTTACACAATTCACAAGCATAACTATAGGCGGCGTTGCTGAGCAGCAGTCGAAAATCGGCTGAGAAAAGAATTAAAGATGTCTAAATTTGCATACCAAAGCTTAGCCGCAGCTAAACTTAACACCTTTTTTATTTAGTTCAGGCTCATTTTATTCGCCAGCAGAGATGCTTACGCCCGGGAAGGTCGCTTCGAGGCCGGGTTGTGCGCTTGTCTCCCCAGCCAGGGCTGCCTGCAAAAAAGCCAGGCTATAGTGATTGATCAGATCGTGTACACGCGGCATATCCCAGACCGCATCCGAGCACAAATCAAAAAGGCCAAACTCCAGCGCCGCCGGGAAGCACTCATCCACAAAAATAAAGTGCCCGGCGTTCTCAAAGGTAATCACCTGCGCCGGTCCGCTGATCCCCTGGGCATAAAGCTCAGCTTCGGTGGCGGCGGGGGTTACGTCGTCCAGGCTGCCCACCAGCACCAACGTGGCGACGTTCATGCTTTCCAGCCCAGGTTCTCCATACAGGTCCACAAAAGCCGGAGCCAGCAGAATCGCCGCACGCACCCGTGGATCGGCTGTTGCGGGCCATAGCGCTTCTGGCAGTGCCTCCAGACCACGCGCCACGGCGATGGGTTCCAGAACTTCGGCCCGGCAGGCGTCCGCATCACGCGTGTTCATGGCGCAGAACGCCAGGCTGCTGGGCGTGGAAAGGCGTGCCCCAGCGACCCCGGCAGCGGTATAACCGCCAAAAGAATGCCCAACTACAACAATTTGCGTGAGGTCCACCACCCCACGAAAAGCTTCATCTTCGGCGGTTAACTGCTCGGCAAAGTCAATGAGGGCCAGGGCGTCCAGCGGACGGTAGCCGATGTTCTGGATAAACTGCTCTTCGGTAGTGGTGCCCAGGGCGCGCTCAGCGACTGTGTTGCCGGGATGGTCTGCCGCAATCACCACAAAGCCGTGCGAAGCCAGGTGTTCGACCAGGTACGTGCTCTGAAACCGAAACCCGCCCGACCCATGCGAGAACACCACCAGCGGATAAGGCCCAGTGCTGGGGTCCGGGGCGGCATCAGCCAGAGCGCGGCCTTCCAATTGGGCAAAACCACTGCGGTAGCGGATGGCCTCTTCCTGCCCTTCTGGGTTAAGGGCTGGGTACCAGATTGTCGCAAAGAGTCGCCGCGCATCTGGCCCATCAATGGTAAAATCCTGAGCACCTACCGCGTAGGGGCCGCGCAGGGCCAGCGACGGAGCATCCGGGCGTTGCGCCTGCAACGCAGCAGGCGCGGAGAGGGCCAGCACAGTTAGCACCAGGAACAGCATCACCAAACGCATGGATGTTTTTCCTCCCAGGTTAGATGTTCAAGCAAGGTTCAGCAGCATGGAACAAGAAGTCGTTGAAGGAAGCGTTGAGGCTGTCACGTATTATAACAGCGAAACAGGCTTCTGCGTGATGAAGATCACGCCCACCCAATATCAGCTCAGCCCCCGTGGCCAGGCCGTGACCATCACTGGCGTGATGCCAGAGGTGCAGCCAGGCGAGGCGGTTAAGGTTTTTGGCAATTGGGAAAACAATCCGCGCTACGGCTTACAGTTCCGCGCCCAAATCCTCACCCGGGTGCTACCTGCCACCGAAGAAGGCATCCGTCGCTACCTGGGTAGCGGACTGGTGCGCGGCGTGGGCAAACGCATTGCAGAACGCATTGTGGACCACTTTGGGTTGGCCACGCTGGAAATCCTCAATGCCCCAGATGTAGAAGATCGCCTGCGAGAAGTCCGCGATGTAGGCCGCCACCGGGCCCAGTCCATCGCGGCGGCCTGGCGCGAACAGCGCGAAATCGCGGATGTGATGGTGGCCTTGCAAACGTACCGTGTGAGCACGGCGCTCGCGGTGCGCATTTATCGGCACTACAGCGAGCGCGGCGTCAGCCCCCTGCAAGTCATCCAGACCGACCCCTACCAGCTGAGCCGGGACATTCATGGGATCGGCTTCAAGACGGCAGACAGCATCGCTCGCAACCTGGGCTTGCCGTTGGATTCTCTGGAGCGGGTGCAGGCTGGCTTGCTTTATGCGCTGGAAAGCGCCATCAGCGATGGCCATGTCTATCTGCCTGCGTCCATGTTGCTGCAAAAAGGCGCCGAACTGCTGGAAATGGACAACCCGCCGCTGCTGGAGCGCGGTCTGCGAGAACTCGTGCTGATGGGCGACCTCAAAACGCGGGAACTGCCAGACGAAGAAGCCCCCGGAACGCTGCTCCAGGCGGTTTATTCGCCCGTCAACTTTTTCAGCGAGCAGGGCATCGTGCGCGAACTGGACCGCCTGGTGGATGTGGCCGAAAGCCGCCTGGCGGATTGGATCAGGACGCCAGCACCCCGGCTCAGCCAGCTCATCAGCCAGAAGACCGCTCAGCACGGCATCACGCTTAGCCCGGAACAAGCCGAAGGCGTCCGTACGGCCCTGCAAAACAAGGTGAGCATCCTCACGGGTGGGCCTGGCACTGGCAAAACCACCACCCTCCGCGCGCTGATCCATATGCTGGACCTGGCAAAGGTGCGCTATCGCCTGGCCTCGCCCACTGGCCGAGCGGCCAAACGCCTGAGCGAAGCAACAGAGCGTAGCGCCAGCACCATCCATCGTTTGCTGGGCTTTGCGCCAGGCGGCTTTACCTTTAACCAGGAAAACCCGCTTGAGACGGATTTTGTGGTCATTGACGAAGCCTCCATGTTAGATATCCACCTGTTTTATGCCCTGCTGCGCGCCATCCCAGACCATGCTCATCTTCTGCTGGTGGGCGATGTGGACCAGTTGCCCAGCGTAGGGGCGGGTGATGTGCTGCGGGATCTCATCAGCAGTGCATCTTGCCCTGTCATCCGTCTGGCGACCATTTTTCGGCAGGCGAGCGGCAGCCTGATCATCCAGAACGCGCACCGCATCAACCAGGGCCACAACCCAGACCTGAGCAACCAGGGCACGGACTTCTTTTTCTTTGGGGCAGAAGAACCAGAAACCGCCGCTAAGCTGCTGGTGGAGGTGGTGCAGGAGCGCATCCCGCGCCGCTTTGGCTATGACCCCATCGATGATGTCCAGGTGTTGGCGCCCATGTACCGGACGCTCATTGGCGTGAACGCGCTCAACGAAGCGCTACAGGCGGCGCTCAACCCACCTGGCAGGCGTGCCGAACGCCGCCTGGCGGGGGAGCTCTTCCGCGTGGGCGACAAAGTGATGCAAACCCGCAACAATTACGAAAAAGAGGTCTTTAACGGCGATATTGGGCGGGTGCATAGCCTGGACCTGGTCAACCAGAAGTTGACCATCGCTTTTGAGGGCACACACGTTGCTTACGATTGGGGCGAAGCCGACCAACTCACCCTGGCCTATGCCTGTTCAGTTCATCGCGCGCAGGGCAGCGAATATGCGGTGGTGGTGGTGCCTGTGATGACCCAGCACTTCATGATGCTGCAACGCAATCTGCTCTACACAGCCATCACGCGTGCGCGGCAGGTGGTGGTGCTGGTGGGGACCCGTAAGGCAGTGGCCATTGCCGTCAAGAACGACCAGGTCGCCCGGCGCTATAGCGGCCTGCGCGCCTTGCTACGCCCCGGTCGCCCAACGGGTTTGTGACGATCTATCAACAAAGATCCGCAAAGCTTAATTTTCCAGTATCCTTAGCAGTAACGCTCACGGAAATTGCGGGGATGATCTCCTCCATGTTCGACCCAAAACAAACCAACCCTCACTTATGGAGCACGGCCTTTGTGCCGCTGGGCGATCCTCAGCGCATCGCTGATGTGCTGCACGAAGTCCACACAGCCCACGGTTATCAACCCTACAATCCCTACCCCGGCGGCACCGGCACCCCCAGCAGCGTAAATTCTCTGGTCCGGCTATTTGTAGCCCCGGCAAAAGCAGGCTGGACGCGCCTGATCGGCAAGCCACGCCTGGAGCTCTTGCCAGAAGTTGCCCAAAAGCTGGAAACGCTCATCCTCTATAGCTGGATTAGCGAAAGTGATGGCGGGATCATCCCCTACGGAACGTCGTCCCTGGCGGCCTATCTGCGCCCAGACAAAACCACAAGCGACCTGCGCCAGGCCATGGAGGCGCTCAGCACCGCGACGGGGCCCTTGCTGCACCGTCCCACGGATTCACCGCTTCAGGGTGAACTGGCGGAGTTTGCCGCGCAACAGGGCGTGGACCCAGACCAGGCCAATGAATTGGTTACGCGCACCGTAAACACCCTTTTCAAGAAGATGGGGGCGCAGCAAAGCGGTTTGCAAGCAGAAGCGCTGGCGTTGGTCTCTCAACAGGCCGTTTCGGCGGTGAGCAGCGCGCCATTTCGGCGGATTGCGGCGGTGCTCGACTGCCTGACCATCCCGCCCAATTGGCACGAACCCGGCTTTAAGGAACTCTCAGAGGTCTTCCAGATCGCCAGTTTGCTGGACCAGGACCCAGACGCGCCGCTCTTGCCAGGCGACGAAGCCATTCTGGATAAAGTAGAATATCCGCTGGATTACCGAATCGCCTACTTTTCGCGCTAGCTCACAAACGGCGGTTGTTGCGGTCGTTGCCCAGCTTGGTCCGTTTTTCTTCGGGGGCGCTGCCATCCTCAGGCCGATAACCCAGCGCCGCGTAGAAATCCGTGTCATAGGTGCGGGGCCGTAACACGACTGGCATCGGCACAGCATGGCCCATGATGATAGCCTGCTGTTTGGTTTCCAGGCGGGCCAGCACTTCGCGCAGGCTCGCCGCTCCGCTGATGCCGGTGAGCACCGCCGCGATATCTTTTTCATTATCCAGCAAGGCAGTCACTCGCGTTCCGATCTGACTCATCACCTCTTCGTCAATCGCGCTCGGGCGCTGGTCCACGATGAGCACCGTCACATTGTATTTGCGTAGCTCGCGCGCGATGGTACCAAAGATGGTCTGGCGAGCGATGAGGGGGTCCAGAAATTTGTGTGCCTCCTCAATTGTGATCAGAAGTTGGGGGGGTTCCAGCCGCGCATCGCCCAACGAGCGCTCGACGGCTTCAACGTAGCTGCTATGGATGCGCCGGGTGAGGTAGTTGGCCACCAGAATGTACGCCTCCAGCGAACTTCCGTAGCGCCCAAACTCCAGCACCACGCTTTTGCGCTGCTCGATCATCTGGAGGACCAGATTCACGCTGTCCGCAGTGGCCCCGCCCCGCTTCAGGAAGTCGAAGCGCTCAAAACGTTTGAGCCGCCGCGCCAGCGCCACCACCGAAGCCGCGCTCATGTTGCGGGACTTGATGAGTTCTTCCAGCAGGTCGGGTTCTTCGTCGACCATCTCCAGAAAACGGGCGATCCACTCTTCCCCAAAAAGCTTGCGTAGCGCATAGGCCATGTCCAGCATGCTGTCGCTCAGGTCCATGGTCGATTTCAGCATGGCCAGGTCTTCGGGTTCGATCTCGTTGTAGCCAATCTCCACCACTGCATCGTATTTGGCTTTGCGCCGATTGGTGGATTCGGGGTCCAGGGTGAGGATGGAAACCTTGCTGGGGAAGAGCTGTTTGAGGCCCTTGGCCTTGGTGCCGCGCTCGTCGGAAACCTCCCAGCCATAATCGTTGTGCATGTCGAAGATCAGTTCACGGCCATGTCTTTGTAGATGGTCCCGGCCAGCAGTACACGCGTCAGGAAGCTCTTGCCCGTGCCACTCTTGCCGAACACCCCCACTGACCGCTCGACCAGGCGCTTGAGGTCCAGGTTCACCTGGGTTTCTTCCAGTTCCAGCGGTGCACCAACGTTAAAGTGAGTGGCGTCTTCGTGCCCGAACACATCGTTTACGTCTTGCACGGTCGCGATTTCGACGGGCATAAAGTGGCTGGGGATGGTCTTGACCGGCAAGATTTTGCCATCCTCGTCGATAGTCAACATGGCTGCCACATGCACCGTCCCAAAGGCTGCGGTCCCGGCGTAAATCTCACGCAAGAAAGGGTCGCTCAGGTCTGGCGGGTCAGACTTAATGGCCGGGTTGGTGCTATCCAGCGTGATATCGGTGACCATGCAAAAAGAAGCGCTTGCGCCGCCCCCGCACCACCACATAGCGGCCCACCGCCAGGTCCTCGATTTCCGTATCCGGGTCTAGCTTCACGTCCAGGCCCTTGCTCAAGGAACCACCCACCACCACCCCCAGGCGGTTGCTCGGCGGCACCCCGTGCTGAAACCATTCCTCTAAATCCACTTGTTGATGCGGGATCATGCCAACACTCTTATCTGAACGCATGTTCTAGATCAGTATGAATGATTGTAACCGAAAAAACTTCGCTTGTCTATTCCTGTTCTGGGGCCAGAGCCGCCAGCAGGGCCAGTGGGTCAATCCAATGGCCGTTCAACAGGGCTTCCCAGTGCAGGTGGGGCCCTGTGCTGCGCCCGGAATTGCCCACTGTGCCAATGATGCCTCCTGCTGGAACGCGCTCGCCCACTTGCACCAGCCGTTCTTCCAGATGGGCATAACCTGTGAATAACCCACCACCATGGTCTAGCAAACATAATTTCCACGGATCGGCAAGCTACCGCTGAAACGACCTGCCCGGCGCCGCTGGCCTGAATGGGGGTGCCACTTGGCGCGGGATAATCCACGCCGGTGTGGCGCTGCGAAATGCGCCCGTTAAAGCGCCGCCAGGTGCCGAACTGGTCGCTAAGGCCACTGCGTAAGGGGGGTTGCCAGTTATCAGCAGGCCAGGTCACGGCCTGGGTGATGGCCTTGCTCTGCGCCAGGAGCAACGCTTGCTCATCCAGCGCAATTTCTGGGTCCAGCAAAGGACCCAGCGCAGCGGGCAAGGCCAGCTCCAATTGCCAGAAGCTACCTCGGATAACCTGCACCTCCAGCGCTTCATAGTGTTGGCTCCCATCCGCCAGAAAAACCAGCACCGAAAGGCGATAGCGACCTGGCGCGCGCTCCAGTGGGGCACTGATCAACCCCAGAAATTCCCCTGGCGCCTGCTCCACCAGGGAATACTGCACATCCAAAAAAGCTGCCCGAACACGCTCAATTGCTGCACCACGCACCTCAAGGCGGGCCAGTTGCCCCTGGGCCAGGCGCTCGCTTTCCAGTTCCACAGCAAAGGACGCGCCTTGTGCCTCGGCCAGGCTTGGCGCTCCGTACGCCATCCACAGCGCCCACCCAAGCACCCAACAGCGCAGCAGCCTACTCAGCTTCATCCGTTGCCTCAAGCTCAGGGATTTCAAAAACGATGGTATCCAGCATGGTTTGAATCTCGCGCAGGCCTTCCGACAAAAGTGAAGCCGGTTGCAGCGGTTCCACCGAAACGAAGAATGCGAAATTGCCGCCTTCGACCTGCAAAGCCGCAAAGAAGCCTGCAAAATCGCGCTGATCCTGGCAGGGCGAAGCCGAATAAATGGTGCCTACCGCCTCCAATCCGCCAATCGAATAGATGCGACGCGTGGTGGTATCGATGCCAATGGTGCAGCTTTGCGAGTCAATGACCACCCCCGCAAGAGTTGCAAGGCATCACGGTAGAGGTCCGGTTGATTGTCCAGCTCGGTGATGATGTTCGGGAAGGCCCAGATCAGCCAGAGCGTACCGACGGCGCCGTTGCTCAACGGACCCTGATAAAGCGAAACCGGCAGCTCGCCTTGTAGATAGGCCGTATCAATATTCACCAGGATGTGCGCGGCCTGCCAGCCCGGCAAGAGGTCCATCTGCAAGGGCGGCGGCACGCCTTCCCGAAAACCGGTTGGGTTTTCGGTGGGCTGCAGCGTAGGCGCGTCTTCTGGAAGGGTGGCGGTGGGGGCAGCCTGCGCGGTGGAGGCCAGGTCTACGGGCGGAGCCAGCGTAACCACCGTGGCGGTCGCGCGTTGACCTGGCGTGGCGGTGTCCGCAGGAAGGGTGTTGCTGGGGCTGGCGGGCGGCGTGGCCGTCGCGGCTGGGCTAGGGGGTGGTCAATGTCAATGGCGCGACTTCGGAGGGCAGTAGCGCCGAAAGGGCAACATCAACTGCATCTTCAACCACCAGAACCCGCTCCACAGCGCCGCGCAACTCTAATTCTGTGGCCAGTGCCCATCCCAATATGTTCCCATCCCGCGCCAGCAAGTAATAGTGCTCGCCTTCTGCATCTGGCGCTGTTCTGCCAAGCAACTCCGCCTGGTCACCGCTTTGCAGGCGCAGTCGCTCGCCGCTTGTGCGGTCGGGCAACTCAAACACCACCAGCTCCGGCACCGCAACCCGGGCTGTTGGATCTTCGAGTGTGGCGGTGGGTGTTGCCAGGTCCGCAGGCGGGCGGGTCGAATCCGACGTACTCACCACGGCGGAAGGCGTTTGCAAAGGGAGAAGCACAGCTAGCTCAACGTCGCCACGCGTGGTGACCTGTGAGCCGGCGACCCAACCATAGCGCTGACCCTGGCCCACCTGATACCAGACCGTGTTCAAGGCATCGGCATCGGTGCGGCTGAGGATAATCAACTCATCCCCTTCGATCAGACGGAAAAGCACTTCAGAGTCGCGGCTGGGGCTGGCAAACACAAGCGCCTCGCTCACGGTCACCTGCAGGCGAGGCACCCGCTCAGACGAGTCAGTGGATGATGGTGGTTGGGCAGCAGGTTGGCAGGCCACCAGCGCGAGCCAGATCATCAGCATGCCCAAACAGAATCCAAAAGGGTGTTTTTGAAGTTTGATGTGCATGAGTCATATTGTAGCGTAAGGGGAAAAAAAAGAAACGGCGCGATATGGTATGGGGGGGGAATGCTCACACCGCGCACGTTTCTAAAGAAGTCTTAGCGGCGACGCGCAATTTCCGCTAAATGACCTACATTCATTTATTGTACAAGAAAAGTTCAAGCTTTTTCTTAGAGTTCTGTTAAAACTCAGATTGGTGTGGCCCTAGTCTTTACTTTTGGAAAAAATTTCCAGCCAGCTTTGTACTTCCGCTTTGCTCAGGCGGACGTGAGGATCTTTTTCTGGCTGAGGGGGTGCCGCCAGAGGGGGGGGATAGCAACTGAATGAACGCAGCGGCGCTCAGCACCTGTGCACCGCGTGCTTCAGCAATTAGAATGATCTCGCGATCGGAGGATACAAGGGTAACGGCCTGTGGAGTTTTGGCCCGGTGCAGCATCCCCTGGATGATCTCGTCGGCGCTGGTCTGGCCAGACGAAGCAAACTTGGCCTGCACCAAACTATTGGAGAGGCGCGGCGACACCCCCCCTGGCAAGCCGCCATCAAAAACCACCACCACTTTCTTCCGGGTGCGAACCGCGAAACCGCGGAGCTTTTCAATGAGCAGGGCTTCGTCGTGGGGATCTTCCAGAGAAATCTCGGGGTGATGCGCGATTAGATTATGTCCATCAACCAGATAGTGCATAGCAAGCACCTTTGGGGCTAATCGTCGTGTTCGATGGGCGGCAAGGCGGCTTCGATCTCCTCCGGGGCCTGGCCTGCGGAAAGGCGATCTACAATTTCATGGAACTCGTTGCCCATATCCTCGCCGGTTTCCGCGGCCATTTCGCGCAGAGCATGGCCCAGGCTGGCCGGGTCTGCGTCTTCCAGGGCATGCAACGAATCCTCGTCGCCCCGCATCAGTGCTTCGAGCCGCCCCCCCCGCGCCAGGTTCACCTCGCGAATAATGCGGGTGACATTGGGGGACTGTGTGAAAGGGCTCCGCACCGAGGCTGGGTCATACTCGCTGATGGAGTTAAACTGCACTTCAAATTCCTGCCCGGTGTCATCACAGCGAAATTGGTAGATCGGCATGATCATTCTCTGCGCAAGCGCATCCCTTGTATGGTTAAAAAGTATTCTATGCAACTTTACTTGAAATTTTGGCATTTTCCGGCAAACTTGACAATACAACAGGCTGTAAACAGGCAAAACAGGGAAGCGTTTTATGGTTGCTATTCTGACGGACAGCACATGTGATCTGCCAACCGATCTCTGCCAACAACACGGTATCCTGACCGTGCCTCAATTGATCATCTGGGGGCGAGACACGCTCCGCGATGGGATCGACATCACCACCGATGCGTTCTATAAACGGCTGGCCACGGCAGAAGAGCTGCCCAGCACGGCCAGGCCCACACCACACGACATCGCTAGTGCCTATCGCCAGGCACGCGAGCAGTCCACCACGGGCGAGGTGTTGTTCATTACCGCCACCAGCAAAGCCAGCGGCACCTTCGCCAGCGCGCAAGAAGCCCTGGAGTTGGTCGACTTCCCAGTGCGCATCCTGGATTCGCAGATGATCTCCATGGGGCTGGGTTTTCTGGTGCTGCGCGCCGTGGACCTGCGCGACCAGGGCATGACTCCCTCCGAAATTGAAGCCCTGACGCGTAGCCACATCCCGCAGCTAAGCGTCTTCTTCACGGTGGCCACGCTGGACTTCCTGCACCGAGGTGGGCGGATTGGCCGGGCGCGGCACCTGATGGGCCGCGCTTTGCAAATCAAGCCAATCCTGCAACTGCAAGAGGGACAGGTTGGCGCCCTGGAAAGCGTGCGCACGCGTGCACGGGCGCTCAAGCGCCTGGTCGAACTGGCCGAGGAGCGCTTGCTGGGGAGCGCAGTGGTTCACCTGGCAGTGATGCACGGCGACGCTCCCCAAGAAGCGCAAGCGCTGGCAGAAGACCTGCGCCAACGCCTGGCCCCCGCGCGCATGTTGCATACCACCATCAGCCCCTCGATTGGCGTGCATGCCGGGCCGGGTGTAGTTGGGCTGGCGATGGACCTCAGCCCGTTTAGCGCTTGAAGCCACCGCGCAAGCATGCTAAAATTGCCCGGGCCTAGCGCCCAGTGCGCTAACACCAAACTCACACGTTGGGATCGGGCGCGTGTTGCTTCTGAGGCCCCGGCCAGGGAAGTTGCAGCCCGAGTTGAACAACGTGATCGCACAAACACGGTTCGAAGCAAGGACAAAACATGCCAACGAAAATCACGATGAAACAACTCCTGGAAACAGGGGTGCACTTTGGTCACCGCTCGCGCAAGTGGAACCCAAAAATGAAGGAATACATCTTCCAGGCGCGCAACGGTATCCATATTATCGACCTCCAACAAACCCTGACCAACCTGCACGAAATCCATGACCGCGTCGCGGATGTGGTGGCACGCGGGGGAACGGTGCTGTTTGTGGGTACTAAGCGCCAGGCTCAGGAGGCCATTGCCGCAGAAGCTAGCCGGTGCGCCTCTCCGTATGTGAACGAACGCTGGCTGGGTGGCACCCTCACCAACTGGAAGACCATCCGCCAACGGATTGAGGCCCTCAAAAAGCTGGAAGAAGACCGCGATAGCGGCCTTTTTGACCGCCTAACCAAGAAAGAGCGCCTCATCAAGCAGCGCGAAATTGAACGCTTGCAGCACCGCTTGGGCGGCATTCGGGATATGGACCGCCTGCCCTCGATGCTGTTTATTATTGATGTGCTACGCGAGCATACGGCAGTGCGCGAAGCCAATGCCCTGCGTATTCCCATCATCGGCGTGGCAGATACCAACTCTGATCCTGACAAAGTGGATTGGATTATCCCCGGTAATGACGATGCTATCCGCGCTATCCGCTTGCTGAACATGGCCATTGCGGATGCCGTGCTGGAAGGCAAAGCACGCCGCAAAGCCTATAGTGACGAAGATGTGGATTTCGAAAATGCGGTGGCTGATGGCATGTCGCCATACATGCCGGATGAAGAGGGCGAAGAAGCCGACGAGCGCTATATGGGCACTTCCACCCTGGCTAAACTGCGCGAGGGCAACCTGCGCTTTGATGAAGAGAATGAGGGCTAAAACTGTATGGAAATCACGGCTGGAATGGTGAAGGAACTCCGCGACCGGACCGGAGTCGGACCCCTGGATTGCAAGAAGGCGCTGGCAGATCACAACGGTGATATGGCCGCTGCGGAAGCCTACCTGCGCGAAAAAGGCCTGGCCAAAGCCGGTAAGAAAGCTGGGCGTGCTGCCAACGAAGGCATCATTCAGACCTACATGCACCACAATGGCCGTCTGGGTGTGCTGGTGGAGGTCAACTGCGAAACAGACTTTGTGGCCGCCACCGACGCCTTTAAGCAGTTTGCTTACGATGTGGCCCTGCATGTCGCCAATCTGGCGCCCCGCTACGTCACCCGCGAAGAAGTGAACGACGCCGAAATGGCCGCCGAACGCGACCTGCAACGCCGCCGCGCCCTGGAAGAAGGCAAGCCCGAAGCCATGGTCGATAAGATCGTGGAAGGGCGCATGGGCAAGTTCTTTGAAGAAATTGTCCTGATGGAGCAGTCCTTCATCAAAGATGACAAGCTCACCATTGAAGACCTGCGCCGCCAGGTGGTGGCCGAGGTTGGCGAGAATGTGGTGATCCGGCGCGTGCGCGCGGAATGGACGGGCGGGCCTAGCCAGGACAACGGCGCCTATGGGCTTTACCCCGTGCAGACCAGCAATCTCCTGCTGGAGGGCAATGTCGCCATCGGGGCCTCCGATGCGGGGATTTATGTCGGCCAGTCTCGCAACGTGGTTGTGCGCAACACGCGCGGAGTTCAATGTCGCGGGCATCGAGATTGAGAACACCATTGGCGCGGATGCTATGACACGTGGCCACAAACAACACCGGCGGCATCCTT
>JAAUUD010000062.1 GCA_012031655.1 Anaerolineae bacterium
TCCGCATCGCCGGGGGATGGGGGACCGCCTGGTGCAGGTTTTTACAAACTTGCTGGATAACGCCATCAAGCACACGGCCAGCGGCGGGCACGTCTGGCTAACAGCACAACTGGAGGCCAACGGAGTCGCGGTTTATGTGCAGGACAGCGGCGAAGGCATCCCAGCGAAGGACCTGCCGCACATCTTCGAGCGCTTTACCAGGTGGATAAGAGCCGCCACCGGGATGCTCGCTCGCGCAGCGCCGGCTTGGGCCTGGCCATCACGCAAGAGATCATCGCGGTGCATGGCGGGCGGATCAGCGTGCAGAGCGAGGTGGGCGTGGGCACACGCTTCATCATCTGGCTGCCGCTCCTGGCCCACGACCAGAGCACGCTGATCCGTCGGCGGCTGTGAGGCAGCTAGCCGAGTATGGTGAGTTCACGCGGAAAGCGGGTCAGGCTTTCGGCCCCTTCTGGCGTGATCACCACATTGTCCTCAATGCGCACACCCAGCGACCCTTCCTGGTAAAGCCCAGGCTCGATGGTAAAGACCATCCCCTCCGCCAAAACCTGGGTATTGGTCTGCACAATGTAGGGGGCTTCGTGCGTTTCCAGGCCCAGGCCGTGCCCGGTGCGGTGCCGGATGAACTTCTCGAAGCCCGCTTGCATCAGCGCTTGGGTTGCGGCCAAATCCACCGACCCAGCGGCGACACCAGGGCGGCAGGCGGCGCGCCCGGTTTCGTTGGCGGCCAGCACCGCAGCGTAAAGGGCGCGGTGCTCTGGGGCGGGTTCGCCCAAAAAGAAGGTGCGCGTGATGTCTGCCTGGTAGCCCTGGTAGGTGGTGCCGAAGTCAAACAGCAGGGCGTCCCCGGGTTGCAGCGCATAACTGCCGGTGCTGCCGTGTGGCAAGGCCGTATTCGCGCCACCAAGCACCACCGTTTCAAAAGAAAGCCCCTCGCCGCCCTGCGCGTTCAGGTGCAGTTCCAGGCGGCTGGCGATCTGGCGTTCGGTCATGCTGGGGCGAACTTCGGCCAGGGTGGCTTGCAACGCAGCCTCTGACATTCGGATGGCCGTGCGGAGGTGCTCGATTTCCTGCGGCGTTTTGTGCAAGCGCAGGGTGCTCAGGGGAACATCAACGCTGCGCAGGGTCATCTCTGGGGCGTGGCGCTGGAGGATTTCTGCCTCAAAGAAGCGCAGACGCTGCCCCTCTACGCCCAGCAAGCCCGTCTTGAGGCCCAGCGCCCGCCAGGCGGCTGCCAGGGCACCGTCGTAACCTTCCGCATCCGTCCACGGGAAGACCTCTGCCTGGAACTTTTGCCCGAACTTGGCTGCCTCCAGAAAAGGCAACACCGCCACACATCGCCCGGCAGGCGTCACAAAGAGCAGGGTGGGTCGCTCCGAAAGATGATGGCTGCTGCCGGTCACGTAGCGGAAGTTGGCGCCTGGCACCAGCACCAGGGCATCTACCCCCGCCACTTCCAGAATCTTCTGCAACTTCTCCAGACGCTCTGGCATTCTGCCCTCCTTAAGGGTTTGTCGGAATCGCCACTTGTCGAATTGCGGCGCTTTCACTAAGCTATGAAGGCATTGATCGTATAGTAAAGTGAGGCGAGCCACAAGCTAATGAGCCGTTTCCTTTCGCAACGAGTGCAGCGCGTGCCCCATTCTGGTATTCGAAAATTTTTTGATATCGCCGCCACCATGCAAGATGTGATCTCCCTGGGGATTGGCGAACCGGATTTCGTCACGCCGAACCCGATTCGCCGGGCTGGGATTTCTTCCATTGAAGCCGGGCGGACACAATATACCAGCAATAGCGGCTTGCTGGAGCTGCGCGAAGCCATTGCGGCCTACCTGGAACGGCTCTACGGCGTGCACTACGACCCCGAAACCGAGGTTTTGGTGACGGTAGGCGTGAGCGAGGCCATGTATCTCATCATGAGCGCCGTCGTCAACCCGGGCGACGAGGTGATTGTGCCAGACCCCACCTACGTCTCGTATACGGCAGAGGTCATCCTGACGGATGGGATTCCGGTGCTGATCCCGACCTCCATTGACGACGACTTCCAGGTTAGCCCGGCGGCGGTGGAACGCGCCATCACCCCCAAGACCAAAGCCATCCTCCTCGGCTACCCCAACAACCCGACTGGCGGCGTGCTGGAACATCAACGCATGCTGGAGGTGGCGCGCCTGGCGGAGCGCTATGACCTGCTGGTGATCTCTGACGAGATTTACGACCGCCTGGTTTACGGCGTGGAGCATGTTCACTTTGCGGGCCTGCCAGCCATGAAGGAACGCAGCGTGGTGCTGGGTGGCTTTAGCAAAAGCCACGCCATGACCGGCTGGCGGCTGGGCTTTGCGGTCGGTTCGGTGGAGATCATCGGCGCCATGCGCAAGATTCACCAGCATACCATTTATGTCGGCCCCTACCAGCGCACAATATGCCGCCCTGGCTGGCTTGCGCGATGGTGAAGAAGCGGTCGAGCAAATGCGCCAGGAATACGACCGCCGCCGCCAGTTGCTTTACCAGGGGTTTAACAGCCTGGGCCTGACCTGCTTTGAACCCAAGGGCGCTTTTTATGCCTTCCCCAGCATCCGCAGCACCGGCATGGACGAGTTCGAGTTTTGCGAAAAGCTGCTGGTCGAAGAACATGTGGCGGTGATCCCAGGCAGCGCCTTTGGGCCAAGTGGCGCCGGGCACATCCGCGCCTGCTACGCCAGCGGCTACGAACAACTGGAAGAAGCGCTGGTGCGCATCAATCGCTTTATTAAACGGCATGCTTAAGCGAGGATCGCCATGACAAGCGAATGGGAAGCCGTCATCGGCATGGAAGTCCATGCCGAACTGCTCACGCAAAGCAAGATGTTCTGTGGTTGCCAGGTGGTGGATAGCACCGCTGCGGCCCCAAACTCGGCAGTCTGCCCGGTTTGCCTGGGGTTGCCGGGGGTGTTGCCCGTGGTCAATCGCGAGGCAGTCGCCTACGCAATGATGGTCGGCCTGGCGTTGCACTGCGAAATCCCGGCGCTAAACCAGTTCGCACGCAAAAGTTATTTTTACCCGGACCTGCCCAAAGGCTACCAGATCAGCCAGTATGATTACCCGCTGGCCCGCAACGGCTACATTGATATTGACCTGCCCGACGGCAGCACCAAACGCATTGGCATCCGTCGCGCCCACCTGGAAGAAGACACGGGCAAATCCACCCACCTCAGCGACGGCACCACACTCATTGACCTGAACCGAGCAGGCGTGCCCCTGCTAGAGATCGTCTCGGAGCCGGATTTGCGCTCCGCAGAAGAAGCCGAAGCCTACGCCCGCCAGCTCCGCGCCATCCTGCAATACCTGGGCGTGAACACAGGCGACATGAGCAAAGGGGTGCTGCGCGTGGAGGCCAATGTTTCTGTGCGCCCTAAAGGCAACCAGGAATTCCGCACCCGCACGGAAGTTAAGAACCTGAACAGCATCCGCAACCTGAGCCGCGCCACAGAATATGAAATTGCGCGCCAGATCAAGGTCTGGGAAAGCGGTGGCGAGGTCATCCAGCAAACTATGGGTTGGGACGAAGCCCGCCAGCGCACCGTGGCACAACGTTCTAAAGAATCGGCCCACGACTACCGCTACTTTCCGGAGCCGGATATCCCCTAACCTGGAAATTGACCGCGCCTGGGTGGCTGAAGTTCAGGCCACCATGCCGGAATTGCCCGATGCCAAAAAGCAGCGCTATATGGATGACCTGGGGCTGACGGCCTATGACGCCGGGGTGCTGGTGGCGGACCGCCCCGTGGCCGACTACTTCGAAGCCGTGGTGGCCGCCGGGGCCGAGGCCAAAACCGCTGCCAACTGGATCATTGGCGATGTCTTCCGCCTGATGAACAAAGACAGCCTGGAACGCGAAGCAGTCCAGAGCATCCCGGCCACGCCCGAAAAGCTGGCCGGGCTGATCCAACTCATCGCTGGTGGGACGATCAACAACAACACCGCCAAAAAAGTGCTGGATATTATGTACGAAACTGGCCAGCCCGCTGCACAGATCGTCGAAGCGCAGGGCCTCGCCCAGGAATCGGACACAGACAAGATCGCAGCCGCGATTGTGGCCAAGCTGGATGAAATGCCGAACGATGTGCAGCGCTACCTCGGCGGAGAAGAGAAGGTCTTCGGCTTCTTAATGGGCCAGGTGATGCGTAGCCTGAACAACCAGGCCCCCGCGCAGGTTGTCAAGGAACTGCTGAATGCTGATCTGGAACGCCGCCGCGCCTGAAGCCCTTTGCGCCCCTGGTCATCATCATCAACGAGCAACCGTGCTACCGGCACGGTTGTTCTTTTGCGCGCCCGTTTGAATGACAAAGGACAACTGCCAGGCGCAGCATGCCTGGTTACACTAACCAGGGGTGTAGCCTATAGCAGGAGCACTTACACAGGGAGTCAGTATGGATTTCGATGCGGTGATCGTGGTGGGTATTCTCGTAGCTGCGATGGTGCTCTTCATCACCGAAGGGTTACGGGCGGATGTGGTGGCGCTGGGGGTGGTGGTGGCGCTCTTGCTGGCAGATATCCTCACCCCGGTGGAGGCTTTTGCAGGCTTTTCAGACTCGACCGTGGTCACCATCGCGGCGCTCTTTGTGGTGGGCGGTGCGGTTTTCCAGACCGGGCTAGCCAACCAACTGGGTATGCAACTCTTGCGGGTGGCCGGGCGGGACGAAACCCGCCTGACCATCGTGATTATGATCGCAGTGGCAGCGATGTCCAGCGTGATTAGCAATACCGGCACCGTGGCCGTGCTGCTACCCGCCGTGACCAGCCTGGCGCTGGCCGCCCAGCTTTCGCCTGCCAAGCTGCTCATGCCGATGGCTTTTGCGTCGTCGCTGGGCGGGGTGATGACGCTCATCGGCACGCCACCGAACATCGTTGCCGCAGAAAAACTGGCGCAAGCGGGCTATCCATCTTTTGGGTTCTTCAGCTATACCCCCATCGGCTTGATCATCGTGGTGGCGGGCACGGTCTATATGGTGCTGGTCGGCAAGCACTGGCTACCACAGCCTGTCGAAAGCGCGGTGACGGGTGCTCAACGCATCCACAGCGCCGAGGAACTGCTGGACGTTTACCGCATTTCGGGAAATTTGTTTCGCCTGAGGGTGCGGGTGCGTTCGCGCGTGGTGGGCAAGTCCTTCAGCGAACTGCTTTTACGGACGGATTATAACGTCTCGGTGCTGGAAATCTTGCGCAGGGCCCAGGGAACTGGCCTGGGGCGGGGTCGCCATAACGAGCGGCTCAACTCTTTTATGCCCCAGGCTGAAACGCTGCTTCAGGCAGAAGATATTTTGCTGGTGCAGGGCAGCGGCAATGACGTAGCGCACGTCGCAGCCGCCTTCAACTTTGGGATCCAACCCGCGGATGCCGAAGACGAACACACGCTCATCAACCAGGAAGTGGGTGTGGCGGAGGTCGTGCTGCCGCCGAACAGCGATGTGCTGGGCAAAACCTTGCAGGAGCTTCGTTTTGGCACGCTCTATCGCCTGACAGTGCTGAGCATTAACCGCCCTGGCGAGGGCAACCTGCCACACCTCAGCACAACGCCGCTCCGCTTTGGCGATGTGTTGCTGGTGCAGGGGCGCTGGGTAGACATCCTGGCCCTGCGCCAGAACCCCAACGATTATGTGGTAACTGGGCAACCGGAATCGATGCTGGGAGCGCCCCACCGCGAAAAAGCGGGGCTAACTCTGCTGTTGCTGGCCGGGTTGATCGTGCTCATTGTGGCGGATGTGCTGCCGATTGCCACGGTTTCGGCGCTGGGGGCGTTGTTGGTGGTGCTCACCGGGTGCATTACGCCAGATGAAGCCTACGAAGCAATGGACTGGAAAAGCGTGGTGCTCATCGCGGGGATGATCCCGATGAGCACCGCCATGCAAAAAACGGGCCTGGTGGATGAACTGGCCATGGCACTCACCCGCCTGGACCAGTATGGGCCGATTGTGGTGTTGTTGGGCTTCTTCCTGGTGACTTCGTTCCTCACGCAGGTCATCTCGAACACAGCGACCGCGATTTTGTTGGCTCCCGTGGCCATCGCCGCCGCCACAGAAATTGAGGCTAACCCGCAACCCTTCATGATGGCGATTGCCGTCTCTGCCTCGATGGCGTTTGCCACGCCGGTCGCCACCCCTGCCAATACCCTGGTGATGGGCGCCGGGCAATACCATTTTCGTGACTATATGATCGTTGGGCTTCCGTTGATTCTGGTGGCGTTGCTGATTTCAATGCTCTTTATCCCCATCTTCTACCCTTTCTAGATGGGTTCGAGATGGGCTTCGGTCCAGGCATCATAGCGCTGCTGCAGTTCCCGCGTTAGCACCCCGGGAGCCCCAGCGCCAATTGGCTGGTCGTCAATCATCACAATGGGCAGCACCCCACGGCTGCTGGATGTCAGAAAAGCTTCATCCACGCTGGGCAGTGCAGCCCGGAGCACGGCCTTCTCTCGGATAGGCAGCATATCTCCGGCGCTGGCCAGCAACACCTCGCGCGAGATGCCGAAAGGATGCCCTCGCCTGCCGTCCACAGGTCCCCGCACAGATGGCATAAAAGTTGCTGCTGCTGCCTTCCAGCAAGTGCCCTTCGGCACTGACCAGCAAGGTTTCGTAAACATCCGGCGGCAGGTCTGCGTTCCATTGCGCCCGTGCATGGAACCAATCGGTGGTCTTGCTGGCGGGGTTCTCACGCTGGGCATCGATGGTGATCACCTTAACCCCCTGCTCGCGCAGGTGCCCGGCCACGGGCTTCAGCGGCTCTAGCGCCAGGTACAGCTCGTGCGGCGTGCTGCGGGGAACGGTAACTCGAAAGCGCGATTCCGGGTAACCACCCCGGGCGATCATCTGGCGCAGGGCAGCCCGCAACGCAGCCCGGTCGAGTTGTAAGGGGATGCCCTCCAGGCGTGCTGAATTTTCGAGGCGGTCCAGGTGGCGTTCCAGCAACAAAGCCTGGTGCCCGCGATAGGTGCGCGTGATGGTGTAGACCCCATCAGCGGGTTCATCTTGCGCTGCGCCGCTCAGGGTGCAGGCCACGGTGGGCACAAAGCGCAGCCCACTCCCGTTGAGGATGGCCGTCTGGATGGTACTCATGCATCCTCCCGCGTGATGTGCCGCAGAAAATCCGCACTTTTGAGGCGGCGCTCCAGCAAAAAACCCAGTAGGCCTGCAAGATGCGTTCCAGGGCGCCTAACGTTTCTTCAGTGGGATGCAGCGCGCTAACGGCTTCCCATGGATTGCGGCTGAAGTGCCGCAGCACCTTAAACACTGGTAGCGCCAGCGGCAACAAGCCGCGCCCGCCGCCGTGGGCTTCGCAAACCACCCCGCCATCCGCAGGGCTAAAGAACTGGTTCTCCGCCGCCAGGGCTTCTTCGCCCACTGCACAGCGGAACAAGCTCGGCTCGTAGCCCATCACCCGCATCAGCCGAAACTCAAAATAGCGCGCCGCCAGGCGCAGGTTGGTTTCGGGCTGGGCAATCCAGCCCAGCGCCGCCACCAGCAAGCGATAGGCAGCCTGATTTTCTTCATCCTCGTAGGTGACCTGGTCCACCAACTCCACAAAGTGGCTGGCATACAGGCCGCGCTCGAACTCCGCCTGAAAAATCGCGTGGTCTGGGGTGGCTTCTGCCTGGGTGATGATATGCAACTCGCGTCCTCGGCTGAGCACGAGGTGCACGCGTGCATATAGCTCCACCTGGCCAGTCGTGCGGCTGGTGGCTTTGCGCGCCCCTTTTGCAATGGCACGGATTTTGCCCTGGGTCAAGGTGTAGAGCGTGACCAGATAATCTGCCTCGCTGAAGTCGCTGCGCCGCAGCACAATGGCCTCGGTCTTGAGCGTCCGTTCTGAAAAGCTCATGGCAGCGATTCCCCGCCAAAGCCGCGCGGCAGCAGGTCCCTCAGCGGCATTTCTGCCTGGATGCTCCCCGCTTCATCCAGCAGGATCACCCACAGGCTTGGCGCAAACTCGTAGAGGGATTGCCGACAGATGCCACACGGCGAGCCGCCATCCCGGGTGGTAATCGCGATTGCTTCAAACTGGCGGTTGCCTTCGCTGATGGCCCGCGCCAGGGCGCCCCGTTCGGCGCACAGGGTGGCCCCAAAGCTGGCACTTTCCACATTACAACCGATGAAGATCCGTCCATCGGTCCCTAGCAACGCCGCCCCCACCAGATATTGGCTATAGGGGGCGTAGGCTTGCTCGCGGACGGCCTGGGCCGCCGCAACAAGAGCCGCTTTTTGCTCAGGCGTCATTCGTCTGTTTCCTCTGCTTCGGTGAGGGTGACATCATCGGCAACGGTACGCGGCGATACCTTACGCACGCGAACCCGGTGAATACGGCGGCCATCCAGGGTCAACACTTCCATTTCGACGCCCTCTGCCACCACTTTATCGCCCTCTTTGGGCACCGCGCCCAGCTCGGTAAAGATGAACCCACCCAGGGTATCGTTTTCGTCCGTGGGCAGTTCAATATCCAGCAATTCGTTCAGGTCGTCCAAGTCCAGGCTGGCCAGGCAGATGTACTCGTTTTCGGAGATCTGCTCGTAGGGGGCTTCTTCCAGCATGTCATATTCATCCCGGATTTCGCCCACGATCTCTTCCAGCAAGTCTTCAATCGTCACCAGCCCGGCGGTGCCCCCATATTCATCAATCACGATGGCCAGGTGAACCTCGCGCTTCTGGAGTTCGGTGAGCAGGTCCACAGCGCGCTTGGATTCCGGGATAAAGAAAGGCGGGCGTAGCAGGTCTTCCAGCTTTTTGGAGGCATGCTCCTGATTGCGCCAGACCATCAGCAGGTCTTTGGCATAGATCAGGCCCCGGATGTTGTCAATGGAGTTCTCGTAAACCGGAATGCGGGAGTGCCCCACCCGCACCACCTTGTCCAGCGCTTCTTCCAGGCTGGCGCTGAGCTCCAACGCTTCAATATCGATGCGTGGCACCATCACTTCACGGGCCAGGGTATCGCCAAATTTGAAGACGGAGTAAATCATCTCTTTCTCTTCGTCTTCAATCAGCCCTCCCTCCGAGCCAGCATCCACCAGCGTCTTGATTTCTTCTTCTGTGATGACCGTGCCAATGCCTGCTCCACCCAGAATACGCCCCACCTGCTGGCTAAAGCGCTGGGTGAGTTGCAGTACGGGCGCCAGACCGTGCACAATCACGCGCGCTGGGGGGGTCAGAAACATGGCTACCCGCTCGGTGTGGGCGGGCATGGCTGCACTTGGGATTTGCGTTCCCACCACCAGCAGAATGAGCGTAAAAAGCGGCAGGACCACCAACATGGTCACCAGACGCGCCACCTCGGAGGTCAGGCCGCTCTGCCGCAGGTCGGTTTCGATGCCAGGCAGGATAAACCGCACGAGAACCGCAGTGCTGAGGGTGGTTAGCAGCAACGAGACATATTGCTGGGTGGTGAGGAGGGCCGTTGCGTTTTCGGCCAGTTGCAGCGTACGCTGAGCACGCCGGCTGCCTTCCTCTGCATAATCCTTCAGGTCGGCCTTATGAGTGTTGGAAATGGAGTAGTACAGCACCGTGAGGAGCGCTTGCAGCAATACCAACATTAGCAACAAGAACCAGCTTGTTAAATTAGAAGCGTCCACACATGTGCCCTATTTGGCTAGCTTGTCGATTGAACAGTTGATACCAGGGAGGGTCTTCAGATTCTGAAAGCAGCGGGTCAGGAGTTGACATGGTACGACTGGCTTGGTTGGTCTTCTAAACAGATTATCCCGTGTTGGCCACGGTTTCGCAAATTTATGTCGCGAGTGGGAGCTGCACCCGAACTTCGGTGAACTGGCCAGGCACGCTGCTGACCTGAAAGCTGCCCTGGTAGAGGGTGGCCAGGTGCCGCACAATGGCCAGGCCAAAGCCCAACCCGGCATGTTCATAGAGGCGGCGGTCAAACTGCATATAGGCATCAATGCGCTGGATTTGCTCGCTATTCATGCCGCGTCCCTGGTCTCGCACTACCAGATGAAAGCGCTCGCCTGCGCGAATGCCGTGTATCTGCACCCGCGTGCCAGGTTGAGAAAATTTAAGCGCGTTATCCAGCAATTCCTCCGCAATTTTGGCAAAGCTCGTTTCATCAATACGGATAGACACGGCTTCGCAATGCACTTCCAGGTCTTCGGGTGGACGTTTGGCTTCGGTAGCCTGCTGTTCCACAACCGTCTGTAGAATCTCCTGTGGCGCTGTGCAGGTTTCTTGCAGGAGGACCTGCGCCTGGACCATCTGGTTACTGAGCATCTCTAGCTGGGCAAAAAGCAAGTAGTTTTCCACCAGGCGCCGCAACCGGCGCGAGGCCCGCTGAATCCCCTGTGCCATCTGGCGCATCTGGCTCGTATCGAGTTCTTCAGCGTCTTCCATCATAATTCGGGCATAGCCCAGGATGCCCGTCAGCGGTGTGCGGAGTTCGTGGGGCAGGGCGCGCGCAATGCTCTGGTGCAGGTCGCGCAGGCGCTCGGTTTGGGCGATTTCCAGATGCGCTTGTTTGGTGATGCGTGCGTTGACGGCACTCAGCAGCTCATCCGGGGTGAAGGGCTTGGTGATGTAGTCATCTGCGCCAAGTTCCATGCCATAGCGCATATCGCTGCGGCTGGTGCGCGCCGTGAGGAAAATAAAGGGGATGTGGGCTGTGCCGGGGTCGCTGCGCACTTCCAGCAACACCCAATCCCCACTGCGTTCAGGCATCATGATGTCACACAGGATTAAATCTGGCTTGTGCTCTTTGGCTTGGGCAGCACCAACCAAGCCATTTTCGGCGTCCAACACTTCAAAATCTGCCAGACGCAGGATGTCCACAATGTCTTCCCGTAGCGAGGCTTCATCTTCGATCACGAGAATGCGTTTCATCGCAGCGTCAATCGCTAATCAAGTTCTGGATAGCGCTTTTGCAGGGCGCGAACTTCGCTCTCTAGTTTCCAGATTTCTTTGGTCAGGGAAAACAGCCCGGTTTGTTTGGAAGCCGGTTGCTTTTGGATGGCCTTGAGGCGCTTTTGGGCATCCTGCAAAGTAGCCTTGAGTTCCAGATATTCCGCCCGGATTTCATCCGTCAATGGCTCCATGATGGCGGGTTCGGGAGACGGCGCAGGCCGAACAGGGCGTGCTGGCAAGGCCGAAGCAGACGGCCTGGCTTTGCCTTTCGAAACCCCTTTACCCCCACTGGGCGCTCCCCCGGCTGCCCCGGCGGGTGCGGGTTTCTTGGCCTTGGGGGCTTTTTGAGGCACCGGGGAGGTGCCAGCCTGGGGGGCTTTGCCCTGTTGCTTGGCTGGTTTTGCGGCTTTTTTGGCGGGTTTGGCCTGGCCTTCCTGGCCTTCTTCATCCGTCTTTTTACCATATTGACGGCTGAAGAAAATGATGCGCTGAGCGGGGCGCGAGAGGAACATGCGCGCCAAAAAGAAGAACACCCCACCGGGCGTGCGGCGGCGGGTGCCATCGTGGGTGAGCACCCCGCCCGCTGCCTCCAGGCGTAATGCTTCCTGAAAGACTGCGCGGGTAAAGGGAATACCGCCGTATTGCACAATTTCCCGAATCTGCGTGAGTGGCTCCTTATCAGTTTCCTGAAAGGCGGCGATGATTTCGTCAATCACCACTTTCTGCTCCGGGGTCACCGGGTAAGGGCGTGGGGGGGTCTCCGGGCAGATGAACAGGGGTTGCTCCAGCAACAACTGCCCATTGCCATGCACCATCACACTTTCTGCCGAAGCATCGTCTTCCACAACCACCAGCGCCACTTTTTTGGCCTGACCATTGAGTTTATTATAAAGACGCGCTGCACTCAGAACATGGCCATAAGGCGCAAGCACCGCATGGAGTTGTTCATCCTCAGCTTCAAGTGCCAGATTGGCAACATGAAGGTTAACTGACATTCAACACAACCTTTGGATATTTCCCTGCGCTATACACCAGCTTACCGCATTTTTAGGTTTGTGCTACTGCGTAAACTGGCATCATTTTTCCTGGCTCGCGCGGTGTTACGCTATAATGCAAGGTGTCTGCCCACCCAGGCAAGGGAACCACTCGTGAACATCCTGACTCCTGTATTTTCGCCCGCGCATGCCGCGTTTTTGCCTACTTTGGCATCGTATTGGCGGATGAAGAACTTACCTGCGACGCCGATAACAACACAGGTGACAGGCATCATTGTGCGTATTCAACTTTTGGGGATGTGGCATTTCGTAGATGACCAATTTCCCCATTCTATCGAGCGTACGCCGCTTGTACAGGAATTGTACCAGACTATTGCTCAAGCGTATAGCGGAACTCCCGCCTATTTGCTAGAAATGAATCTGCCTCATCTGACGCTGTTTATCCCGCTGGAGGAGCAGCAACAAGCGCGGCAGGTGCGGGATAACCTGGCCGCCACCCAGGCCGCTCTGGCTGCCGTGCAACGCTGGATTGCCGCCCATGGCAGCATCCTGAAGGGCAGCTTTAGCATCATGGGGGCAGCCACCGCAGGTAGCCTGCGCTTGCAAAATCTGGAGCAGCACAACGCCTGGCGCACCTTCCTCTTTGCCTCCTCAGCTATTGCGCCGCTGGAACAAGCCTTGGCGCTGGCAGAAGCAGGACAGTTGCTGGTCCTGCGCGACCTCCTCAAGCTCTTGGGCTTTACCCCACAGGGGGAATGGCGGACGGATCAGGTTTTCCTCTCCCAGCAACCGTATGCTGATCTGTTGACTGAGGATAGCCCCCGTTCTTCCTTGATGAGCACCCATCTGCCCCTGGAGGCTGCCGCTTTCGAGAACGTCCACAACCGCTACCTGGAACGCTTTGCGCGCTCTAAGCTAGGCCGCCGCGAACCCACCCCACAACCGCTGAGTTGCCTTTGCTTGCGCCTGCATGTACTTTCGCTAGAAAACGGCGACCAGGAACTCGCAGCCCGACACACCATCCTGCGCACCATCCATGAACTTGCTGAACGTTTCGGCGGCTTTGTCGACTTCCGCCAACTGGATGTGAGCCAGGCGGCCCATGTTTTCCTGTTTTTTGGCGTGCTGGGCCTCTATGACGATTATCCGCAACGGGCCTTAAGTTGCGCACAGGCACTGGTGGAGGCGCTGCGCCCGTTGGACCCTCATTTGCGCCTGGGCGTGGATACGGGCATTGGCCTGGCCACCTTCACCGGCCCACAGGTGACTCAGCACTATCTGATTATTTCGCCCACGCTGGAAGGTGCCATCGCCTGTGCAGAACAAGCTGCCCCGCGTGAAATCGTTGCCACAGCCTCCACGCAACAAGCCTCGGGGCCTGCTTTTGTGTGGAGCGACCAGGGAGAACGCGGCTTTCGGCTGGACGCAGAACACCTGCCGCTTAACACCAGGTTGCACTCGCGCTATCCCTTCCAGCCGGGCCGGGCTGGGAGGTCGCTGCTGAATACCTGACGGAGGCGCTGAAGGGGAGCGGCAGCTTTTTGCTGGTGAGTGGCGCCCCCGGCGCAGGCAAATCTGCGCTCATCGAGGAAGTTCGGCGGGCCTGGGCCGAAGCCGGAGGCGTGAGCTACGCCACCGTTGGGCTACCGCAACCGATCCCCGCACCCTATCAAATCTGGTACCCCATCTGGCGTGCCTTGTTGGGGTTGCGCACCTATGACGATCCTTTTCGTGATGGAGCCCGGCTAGCAGCCAATCTGCAAACGCGCCTGCCTCACCTCTCGCGGACTGCTGCCATCTTCCAGAACCTGCTTGGGGTTCAGCAACAGGAAGCCGCCTCGCTGGAAATGCTAGAAGCGCCCACACGCCAAAAGCTGATTTTGGATGCTACGGTCGGGTTGCTGGAGTACGCGGCCCAGCGTGCGCCCGTGTTGCTCACTTTTGAGAGCCTGCAAACGGTCGATAGTGCTTCGCGGGCGCTGT
>JAAUUD010000063.1 GCA_012031655.1 Anaerolineae bacterium
GCTGGTGGATGATGATCCCTTCCTGGGGTCTGCCGATGCGCCCATCAAAATGGTGGAATTTTCAGACTTTCAGTGTGGCTTCTGTGCGCGCTTTGCCCAAACCACCCTGCCAGAACTGGTGGACCACTATGGCGATCTGGTGCAGTTCGTTTACCGCGACTTCCCCATCTTTGGGGATCCATCGGTGTTTGCGGCCCTGGGCGCCGAATGCGCAGCGGACCAGGACCCGGACGCCTTCTGGGATTACCACAACCGCCTGTTTGAAAACACTGCCACCCAGGACCGTCGGGCGCTAGACCCGGATTTCTTGCGCGAGATTGCCGCAGACCTGGACCTGGATGTGGTTGAGTGGGACACCTGCTTTAGCGCAGAAGAAACCGTGAATGAGATCGCTAATGACTATGTGATGGCGATCAATCTGGGGATTAGTGGCACGCCCGCCTTCTATATCAATGATGTCTTTGTTTCTGGCGCGCAACCTATCGAAGTCTTCTTCCAGATCATTGATGCACAATTGATTGCCCTGGGCATCGAACCTCCAGAGCGCGCCAATTAAGGCCCTTATCCCCTGGCGGACCGGGCAGGCTAACACGCCTTGGCGCTGCCCAGTCCGCCACGACTTACCCGCCTCCCACTCCAAGTTCACTGTTGATTCCTGTGCGCCACACCCGTATAATTAGCCACTAGTCCAAACGTTAAGGAGTTAACTTATGGGTTCGGAACTGCCGAACAACGCCGCTGAAACCTCAACTGAGGAAACCGTTGACCTGGCGGCGGTTGAACCTGCTGAGTCAGTCAGCGAAGCGCCCTCGGTGGAAACGCCCGAACCGTCGGATGCTCCCACCGCTGATCCCAATGAAGCGCCCGCAGGTGGCCTGGACATCGAAAGCATCAAGCCCAAGATGAAGGTGACCGGCACGGTGACTCGCGTTGAACTGCAAGGCGCAGTTGTGGACATTCAGGGCCTGCGGGGCCTGCTCCACATTTCGCAGCTCAGCGAAGAGCCCGTCAAAAACGTCAGCTGATATCCTGACGGTGGGGCAAGCAATTGAGGCGTGGGTGATGTCTGTCGCCCCGGCCAAAGCCCGCATCGACCTGACGCTGATTGAACCACATGCCTACGACTGGAACGAACTCAAGGTGGGCGATGTGGTAACGGGTGAGGTTGTCCGCATCGAGAAATTCGGGGTCTTTTTGGAGATTGGCGCAGAACGGCCCGGCATGATCCATGTATCTGAGCTGGCCAATGGCTACATCTCCGATCCAACCGACGTGGTCAAGATGGGGGATAGCGTGGAAGCCAAGCTGATCGGGGTTAACCGCCGCAAAAAGCAGATTGACTTGAGCGTGCGGGCGCTGGAAATGCCCACCGAAGAAGAGCTGGCAGACGAGGACGAAGAAGCACCGCTTAACCCGATGGAACTGGCCCTGCGGCGCGCCCTCGAACAAAGCGCCAGCACAGATCTGATGCCGAGCAAGGGCACCAAAGCCGACCGCAAGCGCAAGAAGCAACGCAGCAACCAGAACAGCGACATCATCGCCCGTACCTTGCGGATGCACGATAACCAGTAAACGACACAGACCGCCGTCATCAGAAAAACAAAAGGGGCCTCGCGCCCCTTTTTCTTTGTGCTTGACTGCCTCACCACCGTCAATTCGCGGTGGCGCCGGCTCCAAAATAGCGCCATGCACGCCAGAGCGCAATCGGGAAGAGCGTAAAGTAGATGGCTTCGTGCGTCAGGCACCAGGGGCAATAGGCTTCCAGAATGGCCGCCTGCACATACACCAGATAGACTGAAAAGATCGTCCCGAACAGCAGCCCCCCAAAATATAGCAGAAAGCCAAATTCCTGTAAGGCAGGGATACGCGGTTCCAGCACCAACAAGCCCACCAGCACCAGGTTCAAGCCCAGGCCAAAATACGCAATCGGGACCCCCATCAATTCGGAATAGACGCTGTTCTGAACCACACCACAATTAAACGTGCCGCTGGAAACACACTCCATCTGGACATTGGTGGCCTTTACGTAGGTCAGATAGCCACTCACGCCGATTGCGGCGATTAGCAACGCAATGCTCAACGTGCGCCAGTTCAGCCAGGTGCCCAGCGAACTCGCCCTAACTTCTAGTGTTGCCTGTTTGGTTGCCATGTTGTGCCTCTGCTAAATCCCAATGCTCTGCCCACCAAAGGGCCGGACCATAAGTGTATCACCACGCTGAATTTTCTCAACCCCTGCCGGGATGACGAGCAGGGCATCGGCCAACACCAGCGAAGAAATAGCGCCGCTGCTTTGCGTGCCCGTGGAATAGGCCACCAGCCCCTTGGGTTCTTTCACCAGCTTCACACGGATGTAGCTTTCGCGCCCATCGCTTTCCATCGCTTGGCCCGCCATCACGGCCAACTCTGGGGCGGCGGTTGGGCGCCCCAGCATCTTGAGGATGGCAGGCCGCACGAAAACCTCAAAGGTAGCCAGCGCCGAGACAGGGTTGCCCGGCACGCCAATAAGGCACCCCGCGCACATGCCCAAAAGCCAGGGGCTTCCCAGGGCGCATGTTCACCTTCCAGAAGTCCAGCGCGCCCAACTCGGCCAATACCTGCTTGACCACATCCCGCGCCCCCACTGACACCCCCGCCGAACTCACGATGAGGTCGGCACATTGTTCCACCGACTGGTCCAGCAAAGCATGCACGGCTTCGGGGGTATCGTGCGCCACGCCCAGAAAAAGCGCCTCTGCGCCTAACATTTCGATCATCGCCGGGAGGGTATAGCTGTTCATATCGCGGATTTTGCCGGGAACCAGGGGCGCATCGGGCGGCAAAAGTTCATCGCCAGTGGAAAGCACCGCCACACGCGGGCGCCGCACCACCTCAACGTGAGCCACGCCCAGCCCTGCCAATAGCCCCAGGTCCTGGGGCCGCAACACATGCCCCGCCTGAAGCAGCGTGCTACCGGTCTGCACATCTTCGCCCTGCCGCCGCACATAGCTCCCCGCAGGGCGGCTAACATGCACCTCAACGGTAGCAGGCAGCTCTGCCGTACTGCGCTCCTGGTCTGTGGCTTCAATCGGAATGACGGTATCTGCCCCCAGGGGTAAAGCGCCGCCTGTCATAATGCGTGCCGCCTGCCCTTCCCCCACTGTAAAGGTCGGGTAAACCCCTGCCGGAACATCACCAATCACGGTCAGGCGGCGCGGCACGGGCTGCAAATCAGCGCTGCGCACGGCAAATCCATCCATCGCACTGTTATCAAAATGAGGCAGATCGTTTTCCGCCTGCACCGCTTGCGCCAGGGTCCGCCCCAGCGCGGCCCGCAACGGCACCTGCTCTGCCGAAAGCACCTGGAAGGCCCCCAGAATCTCTGCCAATGCAGCCTGTACCGAACGCATGAACCCTTCCCTCGCTTTAATCGCTGCTACAAGTGTAGCCCATCCGTTGCTGGATTGCCCAAAGCCAGCGTATAATCTAGCCATGCAACTCCAACTCTCCCCAACGCTTGATTTTTCCGTAGAAGACCTGCTCCAGCGCCTGCCTGGGCTCAGCCAGGGCGACCAGCACTTGATCGAGCTGGCCTTCCAGGTGGCCGCTTCAGGCTCATGGCGACCAGCGCCGCAAATCCGGCGAGCCCTATTTTTCGCATTGTGTGGCCGTGGCCAACCTGCTCGCCGAAATGCAGCTCGATGCCGCGACCATCGCCGCAGGCTTGCTGCACGATGTCATCGAGGACACGTCGATTTCGTTGGCCGTGCTGGAAGAAACTTTTGGCCTGGAGGTGGCGCGCCTGGTGGATGGCGTCACCAAGATTGATCGGCTGGCCAGCGCTGCGGAGCAGGAGCGCGTCAAGCTCAGCGAGGCGGAGTACCTGCGCAAGACCATCAACTCGATGAGCAATGATGTGCGCGTCATTCTCATCAAACTGACGGACCGCCTGCACAATCTGCGCACGCTGGGGTCCCTGAAGCCGCTACGCCAGCGCGAACTCGCAGAAGAAACCCTCAAGCTTTTTGCTCCGCTGGCCAATCGCCTGGGGATGTGGCGCCTCAAGGCCGAGCTGGAGGACCTTAGCTTTCGCTACATCGAGCCAGAGCGCTACCTGGAGATTGCCGGGCAGATTGAACAACGCCAGGAAGCCCGCGAAGCCTTTCTGCATGGCATCCAGCACCGCCTGCAAACCGAGCTCCATCGCCAGGGCCTCACGGCGGATATCCAGGCCCGTCCCAAGCACATCTATAGCATCTATCGCAAAATGCAACGCAAGGGCATCAGCCTGCAAGAAACCTATGATATTCGCGGTGTTCGCGTCATCGTGGAGGATGCCCTGACCTGCTACCAGGTCCTGGGGGTTGTCCATAACCTGTGGCGGCCTGTCCCCGGCCAATTCGATGACTACATCGGCGCACCGAAAGATAACTTCTACCAGAGCCTGCACACCGCTGTTTTTGCCGAAGATAGCACCACTTTTGAAGTTCAGATTCGCACCTGGGAGATGCACCACCACGCCGAGTTAGGCGTTGCAGCCCACTGGCGCTACAAAAGCCAGGGCGAGCTTGGCACCTTCGACCGCCAACTGGAGCGCCGTATGGACTACATGCGCGCCCTCATTAACCCAGCCCACGCCGAAGATAACGCCGAAGCGTTTGTGAACGCGGTTATCGAAAACATCGACGACAACCGAATTTATGCCCTTACCCCCAACGGCGATGTGCTGGACCTGCCCCAGGGGGCGACTCCCATCGACTTTGCTTATTACATCCATACGGAAGTCGGTAATCTGTGCCGTGGAGCGAGGGTCAACAATCGGCTGGTGGCGCTGGATGCGCCGCTTCGCTCTGGGGATCGGGTGGAGATCATCACCGCCAGCCGAGGCGGCCCGAACCTGGACTGGCTGGACCCGCACCTGGGGTACATCAAAACCAGCCGCGCCCGCCACAAGATTCGCGAATGGTTCCGCAAGCAACCGCGCGAACAGCGGATTGCCCTGGGGCGCAATGCGCTCACCCAGCGGCTCAAGCGCCTGGGCGTAGAAGACGCCCAGCTAGACCACATCCGCCAGCACACGCCTTTCATTAATCCTGAAGACATGCTAGAGGCCGTGGGGAGCGGCACCGTTTCGCCAACGGCGCTGGTTGCACGCCAACTGGAAGACCAACCCCACCCAAGCCACGTTACCGATGCTCCACCGATGTTGGCAACGCCGGTTCTGGGGGCACGGGGCTATGCCGTCAAGCTGGCGCGTTGCTGTAACCCTGGCCCAAACGACAGCATTGTCGGCTACCTGACCCCACAATCCACGGTGACGGTCCACAAAACAAGCTGCCCCAACTGCGCAGGCTGGGCGAAGAAGGCAGTCAGGACCGTCTTGTACCGGTGTCGTGGTCGCGCCAGCCCAGCGCGCATGGGTTTCAGGTGCCCATCGAGATTCGCGCCCAGGACCGCGCCGGGCTGATGTGGGAAATCGGGGAGATTGCTGCCCAGGAAAACATTAACATGACCAACATCCGCGCCACCGTGCAGACCGGCAAAGTCCTCTTTAGCGCAACCATGGAAATTGATAATTACGCCACCCTAACCCGTGCCCTGAACAAGATTGAACAGCTCGAAAGCGTGCTAACGGCACGGCGCAAAGGATCGCAACCTTCGTGAGGCACTGCATGGTGCCCCTACGGGGTTGGCTGGCGGGGGTACTGCTGCTGGGGAGCCTGGGCTGTGCTTCGTTACGAGAGGTTAGCACCCCAGCACCACCCGTCCCGGCAGCCTATGAAGCACCCACACTGCGCCCCACCATCACCCCCCTACAGACACTCACGCCCAGCGTGACCCCTTCCGAAACCCTGGACGCCACCCTGACCTTTACGCCATCCAACACGGCCACTGCCACCCAAACCTTTACCCCAACGGCCAGTTGGACCCCTACCGCAAGCAATACACCCGCTCCCAGCGGCACTCCTTCCACCACACCTACCCATTCGGCCACCCCTACGCCCTCCCCCAGCAGCACACCTTCTGCAACCCATACGCCCAGCCGTACTGCTTCGCCCACGCCCAGCACCACCAAAACCCGCACTCCTACGCTCACGCCCACGGCTAGCTTCTCTCCAACCGCCAGCCCTAGCCAACCCGCAACACACACCCCACAGGGCGGCATTTGGCCACCAGACTATACAGATTTCATAACTCGACCAGCGAAGGAGCTAGATTAGTATGAAAGAGTGAGTATAATATAATTGTATACGTAAGGGAAAGCTTTGCTTTGACAAACCTGCACGCTCTCTCCCTATCAACCGCACAGCTCAACACCTTAGCAGATGAGCATAAGGTGGTCATCCTGCACCCTGCCGATTACACCAACCATCGGCGGGTTGTTCGTGATCTTTTCAATTTTCACGAAGCCGGAGCGGTGGTGCAGTTTCTTCCCATACATGCCGAACCTGCGCGCATGTTTCAACATCTCCACCAGTGCCTACACGAACAACTCGGCACGCTGGAGCCCCCGCTGCCCCCACACCGCGAAACCCGTGTCGAACTCCTCGCCACAGCCATCAACCACTACCCACGTTGTTTACTGGTGCTGGATGGCTACGACCTCCTACACGCTCCGACAGCTGATCAGCTGGTGCTGACCCTGGCGGAGCACCTGCAACCGGGGCGGCGCCTGCTCCTGCTAGGGCGCCAGCACCCGATAACCCTGATCCACGCCTTGCAAAGGCACCAACGCCTTCGCGCCCAGATGCTGCCCACCAACGCCCCCACTTTACTGGTCAACTACCTGGCGCGAGAAACAAGCAGGCCCGTGCTGGAGGTCCGTGCGCTGGGGCCTGGCCAACTGCTGATCAATGGCCGCACCCTGACACAATGGGACGGTGTGCTGCCCAAGGCGCTCTTTTTCTTCCTGATAGACCGCGCTATGACCACCCGAGACGAAATCTTTAGCACCTTCTGGCCAGAGTTGCAAAAGCGGGAAGCGACGAATGTTTTTCACGTCACCAAGCGCAAGATCAGCGAAATCCTGGGGATGGACCTGACCACCTATGCTTCTGGATTCTACCGCCTGGCAGATGAGATTGAGCTATATTACGATGTGGTATCTTTTCAGGAGGCCATGCAGAGTGCCGCCGTGGCCGACACAGCCGAAGAAGCCATCCAATACTACGAACAGGCCATTTACCTCTACCGCACGCCATACCTGAATGCACTCAATGCTGAATGGGCCGTTGAGCGGCGCAAGGAGCTGCATGCGCTTTATGGCGAGGCGTTGCATAACCTGGGGCACCTCTATCAGGATACAGGCCGAATGGACCATGCCTTAGGCTGTTTCTTGCGCGCCAAAGACACCCTGCCCCAGCGGGAGGACCTCGCGCGGGATGCAATGCACCTCTTTCAGCTACTTGGCCAAGCGAGCCAGGCCCTGGCCCTCTATCACCAGCTGGCTGCCCACCTCCAACAGCACCTCAACGTGGCACCCAGCCCAGAAACGACCGCCCTGGCGCGCCATATTCAGCATCTGCTGGATAACAGCTAAGCGGTTAAGCCGAGCCGCCTCCGCTGGCGGCTGAGCAAAGGCGACTCAACCGCCAGCCCCCGGCCCAAGCCCTAAAACTCAGAAGAAATGAGGAAATAGATTTCCTCAATATCTTCAACATCGCCCTCATAGAATTCCCCGTTGGTGCGGTTGGCCATGCGCTGGAGCTGCACACGGTCTGCATCGCTCCCAAACGCGATGGTGTAGAAGCGCACTTCAGAGGAGTCCTCACCACTTGGCAAAGCATTGAGCATCTGCCCTTCGGTGGCGTCGGCGGTGGTGTTTTCCCCATCAGACATCAAAATAATGCCATAGATGCGTTTTTCGCCATTGGCCAGGTCTTCTTCGCGTAAGGCGTTCACACGGTTCACGGCCTGGATGGTTGCGCCATAGAGCGCAGTATTGCCCTCTGGGAACAGGTTGCCGATCCGGGCGCGCAAGTCTTCGCCCACCTCACTAACCTGCCCGGCACCCAATTCCAGGATATTGGTGTTAAACATGAGCACCACCAGCTCATCCTGGGGCTGCATCTGGCTAATGAAGTTCTGCGCCCCGCGAATGGCCGCGGCCATGGGTTCGCCGCTCATGCTGGCCGAGGTATCGATGACCAGCACCACAGTAGACGGCTTTTTGACCTGCTGCCACATCTCTTTGATATTTTGCATGATGTCTGCGGAGGGATAGGGCAGCGCGGGCACCTCGTTAGGCGTAATCGCCGGGTTGACCCCGTTTTCCAGGCGCAGCGGGCTGTTGGGGCCAACAATCGGGATGCCCTCCACAATGGGCCGGATGCCGGTTTCGACCAACTGGGCCTGTTGCTCGCGCTCCAAGATGAAGTCGCGGAAGATTTGCAGCCCTTCCACTTGGTCAGGGGTCACCCAGGGGGCGTTATTCAGCGCGCACAGCGGGTGATTCTCCCAGAAGGTGCCGCCCGCTGGATAGATCAGCACGATTTCGTCAAAGGGGGCCGGACGCGTCGAAAACCGTCGGTCCGAAGCCGTCATGGTCGGGCCATTCCACCGAATGACGTTCCCTTCGTAGTTGGTTACGGCATGCAGGTAGCTGGGACCCCGCTCCGCCATACGATCCAGCAGGGCAGTGTCGATGCGGCCATAGTGAGCGATGGCCTGCTGCACCGCGCCAACCTCAGACATCACCTCATTACTCCAGACGTTGTCAAAGCTCAGCGGGTCGATGCTGCCCAGCGCGCCATGGATCTCTGCCGCCACCGATAGCCGCCCAGAGTTGGAAAACCAGGGGTGTCCGTGACCGTAGCGTAACTCGCCCCATTCTGGGTGCCCCAAAGAGGCCCAGCCCTGCGGGTCCCGAGCCAGCGCCGTGATGTCTTCCCAGGAGATGGGTTCATCCGGCCAGCCCAGCGCTTCGGCCATGGGCCGCCACATCGCGATGCCGATGGGCACCAGCAAGAGGCCCGGGCAGCTCTCCGTGATTAGCGGGATCCCCTGTGTATCCTGCCATTGTTGGTTGAGTTCATCGACCCAGACCTGATTGGAAGGGCTCCAGCCTACGGGTTGCAAGTTCTCGCGAAAGGTGGACCCGGTATGCTGAACCTGAATGACGATCTGGCGGTTGTTTTCTGTGCGGAAGTCGCCACGGTTAAACTGCTCGACCATACGATCCATCCAGACTTCTTTGGTGTTCGAGGTCTGTATTAATACTACGACATCACCCTCGGCAGGGGGCACCGGGGTGGGCTGGTCGGCGCTGCCGCTGATGGGGCTGTTTGCGACCACCGCCGCCGGGTTATCGCCATCCTCCCCATCCCCCCCCAGGTTGCTCGCCACGTTAATCAACGCGCCAGCCCCCACAATAGCCACCGCCGCGATGATAATCAGGGCGAAAATGAGCTTGCTGCGATCCATCAAACCCTCCTGATGTTGCGTGTTCTGCATGTAGCATAGCGCAAAACGCAGCAGCCGGGTAACGTAGCGCCGGATCACCTGTAGCTCGCATGACAAGCGCCAGCCCCTGTGCCATAATGAACGCCATGCAGCTTTCTTTTATTGTGGTTACGCATCAGCGAGGTGCTTTGTTGCAAGCCTGCCTCGATTCGATCCTGATGCAAACCGACCTGCCGCACCCTTTCGAGATCATCCTGGTAGACAACGGCGGCAACGCAAAATTTAACCTTGCGGAGAACCAGGGCGCTTTTCAGGTCAGGCATCTTCGGCCCGCCCACAACCTGAATGCCGTTGGCGGGCGCAACCTGGGGATGCAGCACGCCCAGGGCACCTTCTGGGTGCTGATGGATGATGACGCTGCCTGGCATGCCCCCAGGGATGTGGCGCGCTTGCTGGCGCTGTTTGCAGACCAACCCCGCTGCGGCGCCGTGGCCACCCACAGCTTGCATCCGCGAACGGGCGCCGTATTGCCTCTGGACCTCCCCCACCCCCGCAAACGCTGGCTCCAACAACAGCACCGCCCGCTTCCAGTTCCCTACTTCTATGGAGTGGCGCACGGCTTGCGCGCCGCCGCCATCCAAAAACGGGCCTCTACCTAGAGCGCTTTGGCATCTACGGCGAAGAATTCGACCTGAGCCTGCGCTTGATCCGCCAGGGCTATGAAATCTGGTACGACCCGGCAGTGGCAGTCTTCCACCATCGCACCCCCGCCGGACGAGAGGTTGTGGGGCCTGCCTATTGGCTGGCCAACAGCCTCAATAAATCGCGTGCTGCCTGGCGCAATCTGCCGCTACCCTATCCCTGGACCGTCATGCTCGCCTGGACTGCGCGATTGATCCTCAAAACCCGGCGCCCTGCCCTGGCCTGGCGGGTCTGGGCCACCCTCTGGCAAGAACGCGCCCTGCTCGCCAGCGAGCGCCAACCGCTGGATACCACCCAAATCGACTACCTGCGCAGGATCGGAGCGCGACTATGGTTCTAGGTAAGCCCCATGTTGTGATCTATAGCCAACACGCACTGGATCTCTATGGCACCGCCCAGGCCGTGCTACACCTGCTGGCGGGCTTGCAAGCGGATTACTGCTGGAGCGTAATCAGCCCGTTTTCCGAAGCATTTGTGGCGCGTGCCGCCCCCCTCAGCCGTTTTCTGGAGGAAGTTGAAGTCCGTCCCGCCTTTGCCTGGCCTGCGATACGCGCCCTCACACAGTGGCTGCGGCGCTGGAATGCAGCTGCCCTGCTGACGCTGGACGCCCGCGCGCGTTCGCATGGCGGGCCAACCGCGCGTCTGCTCTGGCATTCCCGTGCTGCACGCCCACCACGACTCCCCATTAGACTATTCGCACTCGTGGTGGCGGCGCCTGGCTTACAGCCTCTCGGCGCCACTCATCGGGCACTTGATGACGGACGCGGCGCTCTTTGCAGCAGACGCCACCCGCCAGCAATATATCCAACGCGGCTGGGTGGCCGCCGGGCGCGCCTTGCATGCACCGGTCGGCGTAGACCTGGCCAAGGTGCGGCACGGACGCCAGAAGCGCCAGGTTACCCGGCAGCGCTACGCCATTGCCGATGAAACGATTTTGTGGGTGCAACCAGCCCGCCTGGCGCCAGAAAAAGGGCAGGCCACATTACTGGAAGCGCTCGCACAACTCTCGGACCAGCAGCCCTGGCACTTGTTGCTGGTGGGTGATGGCCCGGCGCACGCCATGCTTGCCCATCAGGTCGCGGCCCTGGGGTTGGCCCACCGTGTGCGGTTGCTGGGTGCTCTGCCACATGACGCCACCCTGGACCTCATCCATGCTGCGGACTGGGTGGTGCTGCCTTCTCACTTCGAATATGCTTCGGTGGCCCTGGCCGAGGCTCTGGCCCTGGATACCCCTTGCCTGGTCAGCGATGTTGGCGATAGCTGGCCGATGGTTGGGGGTGGGGCGCTCCCAGCAGCAGGATGGGGCTTTCCAGCCGATAACCGGGCCGCCCTCACCCATACGCTGGCGCGTACCCTCACAGAACCGGGGCTACGGGCACTGCACAGCCAGGCTTGCGCCGCCCGCGCTGCAAGGTTAGCGCACAGCCACCACCTTAAAGCGGTGGATTTTTGCCTTAAAAAGCTTCTCTAATCCGCCTATAATCTAGCGCAATGATCGTACGCACAAGATGGGGAAGCAAACGACGTGAAGAAAATCCTTGTAACCGGCTCCAGTGGCCTCATCGGCTCGGAAGTCGTGACCTATTTTGATGAACGCGGCTGGGATGTGCACGGCATCGACAACAACATGCGGCCGACTTCTTTGGCCCGGGTGGGGATACCCGCTGGAATCAGCAACGCCTGGAAAGCACCTGCCGCAACTTTACCCACCATGAGCTGGATATTCGCGACCGGGCGAGCGTTTTGCAGGCTCTCGAAGCCCTGCAACCAGACCTGATCGTGCATGCAGCGGCCCAACCCAGCCACGACCTGGCCGCCAGTCGCCCCTTTGATGACTTTGACGTCAACGCCAATGGCACGCTCAATATGCTGGAAGCCACGCGCCTCCATGTACCGGAGAGCGTGTTTGTGCACCTTTCCACCAACAAGGTCTATGGCGATGCCCCCAACGAACTACCCCTGACGGAACTCGAAACACGTTGGGAGTATGCCCGCCCCGAGGACTACAACGGCATCCGCGAAGACATGCGCATTGACCAGTCCAAGCACTCGGTTTTTGGCGCTTCTAAAGTGGCGGCGGACGTGGTGGTACAGGAATACGGGCGCTACTTTGGCCTCAAGACCGCCTGCCTGCGCGGCGGTTGCCTCACCGGGCCGCACCACTCCGGCGTGGAACTGCATGGCTTCCTGAGCTACCTCATCAAGGTCAATGTAAGCGGCGGGCACTACCGCATTTTCGGTTATAAGGGCAAGCAGGTGCGCGACAACATCCACTCGCACGATGTGGCTGCCTTCATTGAGTGCTTCTACAACAAACCGCGTGTGGCCGAAGTTTATAACCTGGGTGGTGGCCGGGGCAACTCCGTTTCCATCCTGGAGGCCTTCGCCAAGGCCGAAGCGCTCAGCGGCAAGAAGATGAGCTACGAATATGTGGACAAGAACCGCGAGGGCGACCACATCTGCTACATCTCCGACCTCAGCAAGATGAAGGCACACTATCCTGAATGGGACATCACCAAAGACATAGATACCGTCTTCACGGAAATTCACGACGCCTGGCAGGAACGGCTCCACCAAACCGTTTAGCCATGTCACCGTTTGCCAGGCTGCCGCATCGCAGGCAACAGGTTGCGAGCCTCGCGGAATGATCCGCGTGCTGCACCTCACGCCCGCCCTGGTTCAGGGTGGAGTTGAGCGGCACCTGGCGACCCTGGCCCCCGCCCTGGGCGCGGCGTTTGGGCAGCACGTGGCAGTCATTCACCCGACCTGGCTCCTGCCCCCATTTTTTGATGCCCCCTTACGGGCAGCAGGGATTCCCATCACCTACCTGGAAAAACCTGTTGGCAAGTGGGGACGCTTGCCCTTGCTGGCGCGCTATTTGCGACTCGTGCGCACCTTTCGGCCTCACATCGTCCATGCGCACCAGCCAGAGGCCATGCGCTTTGCCCGCATCGTGCACAGTCGGCTTGCCCGGCAAACCCGCCTGGTCCTGACAAGCCATGACCTGCTGGAAGACCCCCTGGACCAACGCTGGGAACGCCGCCTAATCGACATCGGGGATGCGATTGTGGCGGTTTCGGAAGGCGTGCAGGCGCAGTACCTGGCGCAATACCCCAGCGTGCGGGATCGCCTGGTCTTGATCCCGCACGGCATTGAAGCGCAAGCCTTTGCGCCTGGCTCCCGGCACGCGGCGCGGGCGCGTCTGGGCATCCCGCCAGAGGTCACCCTGGGGCTGATGCCCGCGCGCTACGCCACCAAAAAAAATCATCTGGGGCTGTTGGCAGCGGTTCAGGCGCTGCAAACCCGTGGCACCTGGCCGCCGCAAGGCCGCCTCCTGTGCCTGGGGGGCAACAGCGACCCACCCTTGCTGGAAGACCTGCGGCGCTTGCTGGCAGAGCACCCCGCGTTGGGCCAGGTGGTGGAACTACGCGAGGGCGTTCCAAACATCTTGGATTTTTACCACGCCTGCGATTTTGTGGTGTTGCCTTCGCACTATGAGGGCTTTGGCCTGGTGCTGGCCGAGGCCGCCGCCGCCGCGCGCCCGGCTCTGGTGACGCCGCTGGCCAACGTGGCGCGCTTCGTGCTGGATGAGGTGACAGGCTGGGAAGTGCCGCTCGATGGTCTGG
>JAAUUD010000001.1 GCA_012031655.1 Anaerolineae bacterium
TTGGCCCGTCTTGCCCGCCGCGCAGGTCCGTCGTCCGCATCAGACCGCAATGCGGATCGAGCACGCTTCGCATCGCCTGCATACTGACCAGGAACGCGCGATCGCTCGACCAGCCGTACGGATTGCCAAGGTCCATCCGCGCCTGAAAGACGGCAGTGTAGAACTCGGACTCGGTCGCGGCGTGCGCGGCTGGGCGTTCACGCTGGCGGTGTTGATCATGAGCATCAACTACGGGCAGTACAGCATGAGTCCGTTCGATGTGATTCAAACGCTGCTGGGCACGAACACCGATCACCCGGACTATCGCAACTTCGCGCTGGTCGTCCACACCTTCCGGCTGCCGCGTAGCTCCTCGTCGCCTTTTCTGGTTGGCGCGGCGCTGGCAGCGCCGGGACGATCATGCAGGGAGTGACGCGCAATCCACTGGCCGATCCGTTCATTCTCGCATCAGCGCCGGAGCCAGTCTGGGCGTGGCGCTGGTGGTGGGCATCAGCGCTTTGCCGCCACACCTGGGCTGGTTGCAGCGCTATCGCTTTAGCTGGTTGGTGGGCGGGTTAGGGTTGCTGCTGGCGACCATCCTGCTGGGCGTGAACCCCTCTGGAGGGGGGCCGCGTTTGTGGCTGGGTGGCGGGCGGGTCTTCTTTCAGCCTTCCGAGTTGCTCAAGGTGATCCTGGTGGTTTTCCTGGCCAGCTATCTGGCCGAAGCGCAGGGTGTTATGCGCCAGAAGTGGCGGGCGCGGGTGCCTTCTTTGCGCTACCTGGGGCCGATTTTCCTGATGTGGGGCATCTGCATGGTGGTGCTGGTGTGGCAACGCGATCTGGGCACAGCTACCCTGTTTTTTATGGTCTTTATGTTGATGCTGTATGTGGCCAGTGGCGAGGTCCTGCTGTTGCTGGGCGGGGGGGGGCTGCTCGCCTGGCGGCGGTGGGGGGTTACCTGCTCTTTGATGTGGTCGCGCTGCGTGTAGACATCTGGCTGGATCCCTGGTCAGATGCAGATGGACGTTCCTTTCAGGTAGTGCAGAGCTTGATGGCGGTCGGGGCGGGGGGTCTGTTGGGGCAGGGGATTGGCCAGGGCAACCCCACGTTTATCCCGGTGGTGCACACAGACTTTGCCTTTGCGGCCATTGCCGAGGAATGGGGCTTGATCGGCGCTGGTGGGGTGCTGCTGGTCTTGCTGGTGGTGATTTTGCGCGGCTTCCGAATTGCTGCGCTCAATGCGGCGCAGCCCTTCCGGTCGCACCTGGCGATTGGCCTGTGCCTGATGCTGACCATGCAGACGTTTCTGATTGTGGGTGGTACCCTGAACCTGGTGCCCCTGACCGGCGTTACGCTCCCCTTTGTGAGCTATGGCGGTTCGTCCCTGGTGACCAGTTGCATTATGATCGGCCTATTATTGGTGCTAAGCGATGCTCCGCGAAGTTGACCACCTGGTGCGCGTTACGGTGCTTCTGTTTGCGCTCCTGTTCGGGGGGGTGCTGTTCTGGAACCTGGTTGAAGGGGCAAACCTCGCCCGGCGTGAGGATAATCCGCGCCGGGTGCTGGCAGAATTGAACATCGAGCGCGGGACCATCTACGACCGCAACGGGATGCGGTTGGCTTATAGCCGGCCCACTAGCGGGCGGTTGGGCAAAGCCCGCGTCTATCCTGATCCGGCTGTGGTGGGGCTGGTAGGGCATTATAGCTACCAATATGGCCAGGCGGGCATCGAAGAAGGCTACGACCGCCTGTTGCGCGGTGCGCACCTCAGCGACGCCTGGATGGATTTTGAAAACGCCTTGCTGCACCGGGCCACCAGTGGCGCCGACCTGCGGATTACCCTGGATTTGGCGGTTCAGGAGGCGCTCTTTGCCGCGCTGGAAGGCCAAAGCGGCGCCGGAGTGGTGGCGGCGGTGCCCTCTGGGGAGGTGTTGGCGATGGTCAGCCAACCCGCTTATGACCCCAACCAGGTGGATGCAGACTGGAACGCCTTGCAGGCCGAAGCAGAGGCTTCGCCCCTGCTGAATCGGGCGCTCAATGGCAGTTATCAGCCAGGGGGGGCGTTGCAAACCCTGTTGCTCAGCGAGATGCTGGCGCGGGGTGCTCAGTTAGCAGATCAGGGTTCGGTTGCGACCTTTCAGCTCGTACAACCGCCGTTGGAGCTAACCTGCGCTTTGCCGCCAGCTGGCGCCGGGTTTTTGAACCTGGGGCAAGCCTATCTGGCAGGGTGCCCCGCGCCCTTTGTGATGTCCATTGGCGAAAGCATCAGCGCCACGGCGATGCAGGAAAAGCTCCGGGCGGCAGGGCTAACAGCGCCCCCAGAGATTACCGGAATCCCCCTGCCATCAGAGGCGCAGATCAGCCTGCCCCCTATGACGGAGCAATCATCAACGCGCCTGCTTGCTGAAGCTGCCGGGCAGGGGCAACTGCTGGTCAGCCCGGCGCAGATGGTGCAGATTGCGGCGGCGCTGATCAACCAGGGGCGCGGGGTGCCGTTGCATGTTGGGCTGGCCTACCGCAACCCCGGCGCAATGCTTGGATGCCATCCCCCCGCCGACCGCTCGCCTGGCCTGATGCAAAGTAGCCAGGCAGAAACCCTGCGCACACTGCTGGAAGGGCACTCGCTGGCGCCTGATGTGGCGCTTTATGGCCACCTGAGCCAGGCATTTGCCGGGGATCGTGCCTATACTTGGTTCGTAGGCTGGGCCCAGTCCGCCAATGGCGCGACAGCAGCCCTGGCCGTTATTCTGGCGGGTGTTGAGCCTGCGCAGTTGATTGAACGGCTGGTGCCGGTGGCTGAAGCGTTTTCCACCGGCCAACCCTGAGGAAAGGATTTTGGTCATTGATGGATGCAATTATCCTGGCGGGAGGCAAGGGAACGCGGATGCGGCCCCTCACTGAACGGACGCCCAAACCCTTGTTGGCGGTGCAAGGGCGGCCCATCCTGGGGTGGGCACTGGCGGGCCTGCGACCCCACGCCCAGCACGTCCTCATCGTGGTGAATTACCTGGCGGAGCAGATTGCAGCCTATATGCAGCAACAGGCGCTTTACCCGGCGGGGAGCTATACCTTGGTCCCGCAGGAGCCAGAACCGTTGGGGACGGGGCATGCCTTGCAGTGTTGCGCGCCGCACCTGCGCAGCGCGGAGTTTCTGGTGCAAAACGGCGATGACCTGTTTGGGACGGCGGCAATCGCGCAACTGGCGCAGGTGCCCTTTGGCATCCTCACCATTGCGCGGGAAGATCAGAGCCGCTGGGGGGTTGCGGTGAAGGATGAAGCCGGACGCCTGGTTCGGTTGCACGAAAAACCGCCCGAAGGCACCTATCCAACGCCCGTTCAGGCCAGCATTGGCGCCTACAAGCTCAGCCAGCAGATTTTTGACTACGAACTGCCGCTCTCGCCGCGTGGCGAATATGAGTTAACGGACTATGTGAGCTGGCTGGCCGAACGCGAAGCGGTCCAACTGGTGGAGGCGGACTTCTGGTTCCCGGTGGGCACGCCCGCTGAATTAGCCGTGGCGCAGGAGATTCCTGCGCTGGTCGCGCGGATGGGGGCGGGATGATCTTTCGAGCCTATGACATTCGCGGGAAGATAGGGCGCGACCTGACCCCCGATCTGGCGGAATGGATTGGCCAGGCCTTTGCCACTGAAATGAGCACGCGCGGGCACAGCCAGGTCATCATCGGGCGCGATAACCGCCCCAGTTCAGCCGGGTTGGCAGAGGGCTTTGGGTTGGGGGTGCGGCGGGCTGGGTTGCGGAGCATTGATATTGGCGAGGTGGCCACGCCCATCCTCTATAACTTCTGTGTGCGTGCTACCCCCTGGCCGGGTGCGATGATCACTGGCTCTCACCTGCCCCCGGACCAGAATGGCTTTAAGCTCACGGTGGGGCTGGAGCCGTTTTTTGGGGACGATCTGCAAGCCTTGCGGGAGCGCATCGAGCAGGGCGATGTGATGGAAGCAGCAACGCCCGGCACCCACGAACAAATCGACTTTGCTATTGTGCGCTATTTTATGGACCTGCGCACGCGCTTTGCCCCGGCAGAGAAGCCGCTGCGCCTGGTGGTGGACGCGGGCAACGGGATGGCCGGGCAGGTGGCGCCGGACCTGTTGCGCGCGCTGGGCCATGAGGTTATCGAACTCTATTGCGAGTCCGACGGCACCTATCCCAATCATCCGGCGGACCCGTTCGAGCCGGAAAACCTGCTGGACTTGCAGGCCACGGTGCAGGCCGAAAACGCAGACCTGGGCCTGGCCTTTGATGGCGATGCTGATCGTTTGGGCGTGGTCGATGCACAGGGAGACAGCCATGCCACCGACCGCGCCCTGATCCCACTGGTCTGGGATGTGCTCAAGCGCAATCCCGGTGCGCCCATTGTGACTGACCCGCTGGTGAGCCAGGTGCTGATTGACCTGACCCAGGCGGCGGGGGGGCGACCGCTGATGTGGAAGAGCGGCCATTCGCACATCAAGCAAAAAATGCAGGCAGCAGGCGCGCCGTTGGGCCTGGAAACCAGCGGGCACGTTTTCATCGCAGATGGTTACTATGGCTACGATGACGGCATTTACACGGCGCTACGCCTGGTGGACATCCTGGCGCGCACACACACAGCCCCCTTGCACCAGATCATGGCGGCAGTTCCACAGTTGCACACCTCGCCACAGTTCCGGCCCACCTGCCAAGAAGCGCACAAAGACACGGTTATTCAAGCGGTCAAGGCGGCCTTTGCCGAGTATCCTCAGCTGGATGTGGATGGCGTGCGCGTGGTCTTGCCGCAGGGCTGGTTTATTGTGCGGGCCAGCAACACGGAACCCAAGCTTAGTTTACGCTTTGAAGCGCAGGACGCCGCCCAGCTAGAAGCCATCTTTGGGGCGGTGCAGGCCGTTTTACACCAACAAGGAGTCAACCTATAGATGCTCGCACCAGCTGATTTTTTTTGACCTCAGCCAGGCTGAACACGCCGCTGCCTTCGAGGGCGCGGCTTTTTGCTGGGAGCCGCTCCACAGTTTGCACCAGTACATCCTGGCGGCACTGGAGGGCGGCGCCTTTCCCGTAGGTGTCCATCCCGAAGCGCGGGTGCATCCTTCTGCCGTTATCGAAGGGCAGCAGGTGCACATCGGGGCGGGCGCGGTGGTGATGCCACAAGCTACTCTCGAAGGGCCAGCGATCATCGGTGCCGGGGCCTTGGTGGGGCAGGCAGCCTATGTGCGGACGGATGTCATCCTGAGCCGGGGTGCCGGGCTGGGGCATGCGTCCGAGGCCAAAAATGCGCTTTTTCTGGAAGGTGCCCACGCGCCCATTTCGCTTACGTCGGAGATAGCATCCTGGGGGCACGGGTGAACCTGGGCGCCGGAACCAAGCTCAGTAACCTGGCCATGAACAGCGCAAAGGACCCACACACCGGCCAGCGCCCCACCGTGATCATTACGCTGGATGACCAACATTATGATACAGGGCTGGTCAAGCTGGGGGCGGTGTTGGGGGATGATAGCCAGACCGGTTGCAATACGGTCACCAATCCCGGGGTGTTGCTGGGGCCGCGCACGCTGGTCTATGCGCTGGCTTCGCTGCGCAAGGGCTACTACCCGCCGGATAGTGTCATCAAAGTGCGGCAGACCCAGCAACGCATCGCGCGGCGCAGCTAAGGGCAACCCCTCTGGCGCCGTTTTTGTGCACGAACTAACACAGAGGAGCAACAAAACCATGTCGATTCGATTTGGGACGGATGGATGGCGGGCAGTCATTGCCGAGGACTTTACCTTCGCTAATGTTCGGCTGGCGGCGCAGGCGACCGCCAACTATGTGAACGCCGAATTGCGCGGCGAAGCGCAACCCAGCGTGGTGGTGGGGTTCGACACACGCTTTTTATCTGACCGCTTTGCGATGGCTGTGGCGACCGTGCTGGCGGCCAATGACCTGCACGTTTTCCTGACCCGAGCTGATGCCCCCACGCCCGCCGTTTCTTACAATGTGCTGGCGCAAGGTGCCGCCGCTGGCATCATGATCACGGCCAGCCACAATCCACCCCGCTATAACGGCTTCAAGCTGAAGTCCCGGCAGGGGTGCGCCATGTCCAAGGCGGAAACCGAGCGTGTGGAGCATCACCTGGCGGCTTTGCTCAAAAGCGGCGAAACTGCCAGGGATATGGATTACGACCAGGCGCTGGCAGAAGGGCGGATTGAACGCTTTGAACCGGCCTGGACCTACTTTGAGCACCTGAATCAACTGCTGGATATGGATAAGGTCTCGCTGAGCGAGGCGCGCGTGGTGGCGGATGCCATGTTCGGCAGCGGGCGCAACACCTTTCCCTCCATCCTCTCGCGTACGCGCTGCACTGTGACGGAAATTCGCGGCTACATGAACCCCGGATTCGAGGCCATCCATCCAGAGCCTATCGAAAAATACCTCAAGATGTTGATGGCGACGATCAAAGCCCAGCATGCGGATATTGGTATTGCCACCGATGGCGATGCAGACCGCATCGGGGCGATGGATGGGGAAGGGCGCTTTGTGGACCCGCACACCATTATGGCGCTCGCCTTGCGCTATCTGGTGGAGGAGCGTGGGCTGTGTGGCAGCGTGGTGAAAACGGTCTCGACCACCGCCATGCTCAACCGCATTGCCAAGAAGCACGGGCTGGAACTTCACGAAACGCCGGTGGGCTTCAGCTATATTGCAGATTTGATGCTGGCGGGCGGTGTTTTGATCGGCGGGGAGGAAAGCGGCGGCATCAGCATTAGCGGCCACATCCCCGAAGGCGACGGCATCCTGATGGGGCTGCTTTTGCTGGAGATCATGGGCGCGCACCAGGCACCCCTGGCAGAACTGGTCGATGACCTGCAAAAGAACTTTGGGCCCACGGTCTATCAGCGGGTAGACCTGCACCTCAAGCAGCCCGTGCCCAAGTCAGAGATGGTCCAGCGCCTGGCAGAAAATGCACCGGCCCAGATGGCCGGGCAGGCCGTGCGCGATGTCCTCACCGCAGATGGTGCCAAGTTCATCCTGGCGGATGAAAGCTGGTTGCTGGTGCGCCCCAGCGGCACGGAGCCTGTTTTGCGAGTTTATGCGGAGGGGACAAGCGAAGCCGAAGTGGCGGCGATTTTGGCCGTGGGGCAGGAGCTAGCGGCGCTGGCCAACTAGTAGCGCAGGGGAGGTGAGGGTGGGCCAAAGCTGCCGGTCAATTGTCGGTAGCGGTGGAGGTCCTGGCGGGCGCGCTCTTCGTCGCCGAAATGCTGGCGGCGCAGCAAGGCCTGATGCCGGGCATAGAGCGCGTCCGCGTCATCCGGGTTGAGGGCCAGCGCCTGGGTAAAGTTGCTGAGCGCCCCTTTGAGATCGCCCAGGATGTTATAGGTCAGCCCCAGCTTAAAATGGGCGCTGGCATCGCGCGGGTTGTAGGCCAGGCTCAGTTGAAGGTCTTGCTGGGCTGCCTGGTAATTTTGCTGAACCAGCGCCACCGAGCCACGGCCATAGTAGGCTGCGGCCAGGTGATGCACGGTAACCTCGGTCTGCGGGAGTTGCTCCAGCAATTCGATGGCATAGTCGAAGTCCAGGTAGGCGGCGTCGAAATAATGGAGGTGGTAGCGCACCACGCCCCGGTCGTGCAGGTAGCGCGGCTCGCGCGGGTCCAGGGTGAGCGCCTGGTCCAGGTCGCTATGGGCGCGGGCCAGGTTGTTCTGGCAATAAGCCAGGATGCCGCGCCGATAGTAGGCATCGGAGCAGGTGGGGTCCAGATAGACGGCGTAGTTGGCGTCTTCGTAAGCGGCGTCGGTCTGGTGCAGCAGCTCTCGCACTTCGCTACGCCCCAGGTAGGTTTGGGCGCTGCTGGCATTCAGCGAGATGGCCCGTGTAAAGTTCTCCAGGGCGGCGGCATAGTTTCCCAGGGCGCGTTGTATGGAGGCCAGGGTGGCCCAGATGATGGAGTCGTGTGGGTTACAGCTAGCGGCTTTTTCCAGATCCGCCAGGGCCATTTCGAGGGCGTTTTGCTGGAGGTGGAGCTTGCCGCGCCGCAGGTAGACCTCGGCTGAGTCTGGATTGAGCTCGGCGGCGCGGTCAAAGTCCTTCTGGGCGCGGGTGGGTTCATTGAGCAAGACCAGCACTTTTCCCCGCTCCAGATACGGGGTAGGCTCTAGCGGAGCCAGTTGGATTGCCCTTGTGAAGGTTTCTATTGCTTCTGGGTAGGCGCTTTGTTTCTGGTAGCAGGCACCCAGCAACACATAAGCTGCCTGCGCGCCAGGGTCCAGTTGGATCACCTGGGTCAGGTCTCGGATGGTTGCTGGATAATCTCCTTGTTCCTGGGCGATCCTCGCGCGGAGCAGCAGCGCTTCCTGGTGGTCTGGATAGGCGGCCAGCAGGGTGTTTAGCTCGAGGAGCGCCTGGTGCGGTGCCTGTTTAGTGAACGCCAGGCGGGCTTTTCTGGAGGTGCTCGCGCTGTTCCTGGCCCGGGTAGGCATAAAAATTTCATGTATTGGAAGAGGTGCTTTAGCCCTTCCTGGTAGCTGTCTCGGAAGTCAATCACTTCCAGCACTTCCAGCGAAGTCGGCAAGGCATCTTGGGAGAAGTAAAGCACGATGACAGGCCGCGCGGTTTTCTGGAACTTGCGGATCACCAGTTGAAGCTCGTCATTTTCCAGCACCGCTTCGGTCCACAAAACCAGGAGGAAGTAAGCGTTATTGAACTGTTGGGCCTGGGCGAGCTCCTGGTGCTGGTCCGCATAGACCAGGAGCGGCGAGGCTTGAACCTGCACGCGATTTTTGCGTAAATCCTGGCCCACTGCTTCGGCTAGGTCGTGGTCTGTTGGCGCGTGAATGAGCATGCAGATCGGTGTGACCATGTAGCCAAAATTTCCTATGCAGCACACTAGTGGTCATAAGTAAAAATGTTATGATAATGTGTTACACTATAACAACGTACAAACGGTGCCCCGTAGCTGATTGCTTACAACAAAGTAGACAAATCAGTTTTCAGGTTAGTATTTGTTTAATGGTACCATAAAACCTCTTTGATGGTTCTAGTAACAAGTCTGGCACGACATATTGAGGGTCAATCTTTATGCCACAGGAGAATAGGCGTCCAGCAGATGTCGCACGAAATCGATTGTTAGGAGTTGCGCGCCCCCCAGAATACATTCCTCAGCCGCCTTCGCCTGCCGCAGATGACCTTGCGGAGCGTGCAGAACACTTGCCGCCTGCCCTGGGTGTTGCTGAAGCAGCAGAGGAGGGCGAAGAAGCTGCTCCTGAACCGGTGGGCGGCTCAGAAATTCCTTTGCCAGGGCGCATCAGCATTTCGGATGCGCAGCGGTTGCACCTGTTGCTCGAAACTGCCCGCACCATTTCGGAATGGCACCTGGTCGCGATTCGTCGCTGGAACGAAGAAAACCTCATGGTGGCTTACCTGAGTGACAAAAAAGAAAAGCTGGATGTGGAACAGGCCATCAACAGCCGCCAGTGTATCCAGATTGTGATGGATGCCGTAGGGAATACCAACATCTACTATCCGCGCAAACGTAACTTTCTTGATCGCTTCCTGGGGAATGCGGGCGAATAATGCGCCAGATGGTCATTCCGCGCCATGGGCCACCAGAAGTCCTGACCTTGCAACAGGGCCCGGACCCGCTCCCGAAAGCCGGAGAAGTGCGCGTGCGTGTTCTGTTTGCGGGGGTTAACTTTGCGGATGTAGCTGCCCGCCTGGGGATTTACCCCGATGCCCCACCTCCGCCCCTGGTGGTGGGCTATGAGGTCTCCGGCGTGGTCGATGCCGTGGGCGAAGGCGTAACCTGGGCGCCTTCGGAGGCGCTGGTGATGGCGCTGGCACGCTTTGGTGGCTATGCAGATGTGCTGTGTGTGCCTGTGGAGCAGGTGACCCTCTGCCCACCGGGGATGCCGGCGGAACATGCGGCGGCTTTGCCGGTCAATGCGCTGACCGCCTATCAAATGTTGGCGGTGATGGGGCGTGCCCAACCTGGCGACGTTGTGCTGATCCATGGGGCGGCAGGTGGGGTGGGGTGGTTGGCGGTGCAACTGGCCCGCGCCCGAGGCGCCCGTGTTTTTGGCACGGCCTCGGCCAGCAAACATGCGGCGCTCCAGGCGCTGGGGATTGATGGCGTCATTGACTACCATACCCAGGACTTTGTAGAGGCGTTGCAGGACCTGACACAAGGCCAGGGCGCGGACCTCATCCTGGACCCCATTGGCGGAGGGCACTGGTTGCGCAGCTACCGTGCACTGGCCCCAACCGGGCGTTTGATCCTCTTTGGACAAGCTGGCATGGTGCAGGGCACCCGGCGGAACTGGCGGGCGCTGGTGCGCTGGGTGCTGGGCGTGCCCTGGGTTGCCTTCCATCCACTGAACCTGATTAACGCGAACAAGGGGATTATGGGCGTGAACCTGGGCCACCTGTGGGATGAAGCGCCGCGCATTCGGGCCTGGATTAATGCCTTGCTGGAGCTGTATTCCGCTGGCAAGCTGGTTCCGCACATCGACCAGGTGTATCCGCTGGAAGAAGCCGCGCTGGCTCACCGCCGCCTACAGGAGCATGCCAATATCGGTAAGGTTCTGCTCCGCGCCTGAGAACATGTTAGGATTAGGTCGGTAACGGGTACAGGCAAGGGGGACTCATGCGTCATATTGCGTTGAACCACGCCCATAACTTTCGTGATCTGGGCGGCTATCCAACTTCGGATGGAGGCCAAACGCGCCAGGGTGTTGTTTATCGGGCGGATGCGCTCTGCCGCCTGGACGATGCTGACCGCCAAACCCTGGCTGCCTTGGGCTTGTGCGCTGTATTTGACCTGCGGGACGAGCGCGAAGTGCGAGACGATGGACCAGACCAGCTGGGCGATGGCGTGCGGGTGATTGCCCTACCGACTAATCTGGTCAATCGGCAGATGTTTCAGCAGTTGATGCTGCGCCCGAACCGCTTTCGGATGAGCCAGCTCTACACAGGCAACTTTACCGAGCGGGCGACCTACCACGCCACGCTTTTTCGCCACTTGCTGGACCCCGCTAACCGGCCCGCTGTCATCCACTGTACGGCGGGGAAAGATCGCACCGGCATCGCAGTAGCGCTTTTGCTGCGTCTGGCGGGAGTAGCGGATAAGGATATCCTGGCGGATTATGCTGCCACAGCCCGTTACATGGACCCCATTGCAGCAGCGCAGCGGGCCAAGATGCGACGGTTGCCGCTGCAACTGCACGAAGCCGTGCTGGCAGAAATGCTTTCTGCCCGCGAGGAAACGCTGCAAATCCTGCTGGATCACCTGGATGAGCGCTTTGGCTCGGTGGAGGCTTACCTGGCGCAGGGCGGCCTGACCTCAGCGGAAATTGACGACTTGCAAGCCTGCCTGGTAGAACCTGCTTCAGAGGCTGGGCACCTGTTGCTTTGAGGCGGCTCGTGCTATGATTGCAAAACAATTTTAACCCCTAATAACTTCATCGCTAACAAAAAGGTTCGATTCGGTGCGCGTTGGAACTAAACATTGGGCGGTGCTGCCGCCAATGCCGCCGCAGGTGCGGGCAAGTTTTTCGAGATTTTCATCCCATCCTGGCACAAGTGCTGTATAACCGTGGGATTAACTCGGGCGTCGCGGCTATTGCCTTTTTGAGCGGGGCGGATGTGCTGCACGATCCCTTCAAAATGAAGGGCATGAACCAGGCTCTGGCTCGCATTCGCTGGGCAATCAAGCGCAAAGAGCCGATTGTGGTCTATGGCGACTTCGATGCAGATGGGGTGACCTCGACCGTGTTACTGACGCAAACGCTCGAATCGCTGGGGGCGCGGGTCCGCCACTACATCCCGCATCGGGTCGATGAAGGCTACGGCCTCAACACGCCGGCTTTGCTGCACCTGGCCCAGGAAGGGGTCAAACTGGTGATCACTGTAGACTGTGGGGTGCGGTCGGTTGAAGAGGTGGCGGCGGGCAAGCAGGCTGGGCTGGATATTATCGTCACGGATCATCACTCGATTGGTGATGAAATTCCCCCCGCGCTGGCGGTCTTGAACCCTAAACAAGAAGATTGCCCCTATCCTGAGGATATGCTGGCGGGCGTGGGGATTGCCTTCAAGCTCTCCGATGCGCTGCTGCGGGCTGCCGAACGCAACGACCGCCACGCCCCGATGATCAGCACTGAAGATTTGCTGGACCTGGTGGCAATTGGCACGGTGGCGGACCTGGCGCCGCTGGATCGGCTGGAAAACCGGACCCTGGTGCGGCAGGGGCTAGAAGTGCTCAACCGGGCCAAGCGCCCGGGCGTCTATGCGCTGTTAAACGTGGCTGGCATTGAACCCGGCAAGGTCAGCGCGACTTCGATTGGCTTTGGGCTGGGGCCGCGCATCAACGCAGCCGGGCGGCTAGAAAGCGCCCTGACCGCCTTTGACTTGCTCAAAACGGACGACTTTGACCACGCCATGCGCCTGGCGGGTGAACTGCAACGCCTCAACGAGCAACGCCAGGAACTGACCCAGGAGGCGCAAGCACTGGCGCGTGGGCTGGCCAGCCTGGAAGATGGTGCTTCGCCCCCGGTGATCTTTGCGGCTTCTGAAGGCTTCCTCAGCGGGATTGTGGGGCTGGTGGCGGGTCGCCTGGTGGAGGAATACTATCGCCCGGCAGTGGTGGTGGAGCAGGGCGCGGAGGAGTCTCGCGGGTCTTGCCGGAGCATTCCTGAGGTGAACATCACCGAAGCGCTGGATGAATGCGCGGATTTGCTGCTGCGGCATGGAGGGCACGCCCAGGCGGCGGGGTTTAGCATCCTGACGGCCAATATCCCGCGCTTTCGTGAACGCCTGATGGATGTGGTGGGCCAGCAACTGCGCGACCGTGCCGAACTGGAACCCGCTCTGACCATTGATGCAGCCCTGCCCCTGGCCCAGGCCTCGCTGGAACTGGCGGACCAGTTATCCAATCTGGAGCCTACTGGCCACGCCAACCAGCCGCCCATCTTCATGACGGAGCGGCTCAAGGTGCTGGAAGCGCGTGGCGTGGGCAAAGAAGGCGCGCATCTCAAGCTGCGCCTGGGGGATGGCCCCGTGACGATTGATGGCATCGCCTTTCGGCAGGGGGATTGGCTGCACGAGCTACCGCCCTATGTGGATGTGGCCTATTACCTGGAGATGAATGTGTGGGGCGGCAAGGTTAGCCCACAGATGAACATCCAGGACCTGAGGCCCTCGCGGTTATAGCCATGTGGTGCGGCGGGAAGGCCACCTGGCGGCTGGCCAGGCCGGGTTGGGTGCTGCTGGGCGTGTTGGCCTGGTTGCTGGGGGGGCAGGCGGGGCAAGCTGCCCAGCCCTTCCCAGGTAGCGAATACATCATCAAAACGGTGGACCGCCCCGTGGCTGGGGTCGGTGATGTGCTCACCTACACCATCACCTTTCGGAACCCGGGGTCGCAATTTCTGGTGCAGGTGGTGGTCACTGATACCTTTGATGCACGCCTGGATGATATCCGCGTGATCTCCGAAGCCCTGGGAACGACCATCATCCGTGGCAAAACAATCACCGTGCAGGAAATCACCCTGGCACCTGGCCAGAGTGCCAGTTTGACGGTGCAGGCAACCGTTTCCCAACGGGCACGAACCGGCGACCTCATCCTGAACAGCGCCACCCTGGAATCGCCCGAAGTGAGCGTAAACTTTAGCAATCAGGTCGTGACCAGCGTGATCACGGATGGGGTTGCTTCTCCACGTGATCAAGGCGGGTTGAGCGTGCTGCTCTGGAACGCGATGCCGCTTGTGGTGGTTGCGAGTATGCTGGGCTTGCTGGTGGTTTCGTTGCGGACCCGGCGCCGCTTGCGGCGGCGGAGCTAGCCAGCCCAGCCCCGAGGCAAGGGGTGTTTGGCCTGGGTATCCCCTTGGCCGGGTGCGTCATCATCTTCGGTTTCTTCCACGTAAATCAGTTGAACACTTCCCAGGCTCAGCACATCGCCGTTCTGGAGGATGTGCTCAACAATGCGCTGATGGTTGACATAGGTGCCGTGTGAGCTGTTCAGGTCGTAGAGGGTGTGTCGACCGTGGCGCAGCCGAATCTGGCAGTGCCAGCGGCTGATGCGCGGGTCCTCCAGCACCACGTGGTTGTCCGCATGGCGCCCCAGGTTAATGATGGGGCGTTTCAGCATAAAGGCGGCGCGGCCCTGAGCGATGAGCATGGCGCGCGGGTGCACCAGGGGGGGCGCCGTGGAGATGCGGTCCACTTTATCGGTGCGGGTGGAGAGGCTGGTAGGGCGCAGGCTGAGTTCGACCATGACGGTCGCCGGGGCGCGCCTGAGGTCGGCTACCAGCTCCAGGGCAGGCACATGCAACATTTTGACCCCGCGCTCGCGCAGGTGATGCAGCAAATCCAGGCTCAGCCGAGACGCTAAATCCGGGTGCTGCTGAAGCAGGGCGCTATGGTCGGCGGGGTGCAGTTCCAGCACCACCTGCAAGGGAGTTTCGGCCTGGGCGGGGGTGTGCAATGCCAGACTGGCTTCCCAGGCCCGTATCATCGCCCGCAAAAGGGCTGTTGGGTCTAGCTGGCGGCTGAACAGGCGCTCAACCAGGTGTTCCAGACGGGTTTCAAAACGTTGCAGCGGTGTGCTCATGCTTTCAGTATGCACTAACCAGGCTGGGCCAGGCAAGCAGCGTTGTATGAGAGCGCCGAAGCGCCGCCCTGCCGCCAACCTGGCCTGCTCCATCCACCAGCCTGCTCAATGCTGGCGCAGGATGAGATTCACGTATTGGGCGCGCTCGAAGGTTTGCGGATGCGGGTAGTGCATCTGGCTGAGCTTGCCCCGGAATTCATCCAGGTGCCCATATTCGTGCGTTTCCATCCAGCTTTTTAGCTCGTTGCGGATGGTTTCCAGGTAGCCCAGCCCGTTACGCAGCAGGGCCGAAGCCACCTGAACCACCTGCGCACCCGCCAGGATGGCCTTCACGGCATCCAGCCCACTATGCACGCCGGTATTCAGGGCCAGCTCTGCCTGCACACGCCCATAGAGGATCGCCGTCCAGCGCAGCGGCAGGCGGATTTCCTCGGGGCTGCTCAGAAACATATCGCTGTGCAGGGTCAGGTCATCCAGTTGGATATCGGGTTGCAAAAAGCGGTTGAAAAGCACCAGGCCTGCAACGCCACGTTCGGCCAATTGGTGGGCGATGTGCGCCACCGAGGTGTGGTAGGGGCTGAGCTTGACGGCAATGGGGAGCTTGACCGCCTGGTGTACGGCGGCCACCGTATCCAGCAGCTCTTGCTCAATTTCGGCACCAGAGCGCTCTACGCTGGTCTCAACGCGGTAGAAATTGAGTTCCAGCGCGTTGACGCCGGTGCTTTCCAGCGCCTGGGCGTACCTGACCCAACTGGCAGGTTGCACGCAGTTCAGGCTACCGATGAGCGGGAGCTTAACCTGCTGGCGGGTGCGTTCGGTCCACTGGAGGTGATCTTTGACCCCGCTCTGCTCCAGGGTGGGGAAGTAAGCGGCATGGATAGAGCCGAGATCAAAGTCAGGATCATCATGAAAAGCCTGTTCTTCAAACAAAGAGCGGATCACCACCGCGCCAGCGCCGTTGGCTTCTACTTTCTCGATCCGGTCAATCATGTTGGAAACAGAACTGGCGGCAACAACAAGTGGGCTAGCCAGGGAAAGCCCCATATAAGTGGTGGCAAGGTCAGCCATGCGAATATCCTTGTCTTTCCAATGCAAATGCAAATGCTGCTTAATTGTACTGAATCCAGCGCCAAGTATCACCTATCAGTTCAAAATGGGGTGGGCCGGGCTGTGTTTTTTTTGGTATCCCGCCCTAGATAGGGTATGATTAGCGATTGTGTGTTGGGTTGACGCGCCAACACACACTTCGTGTTGTGCATTTCAATGGGGCGAATTTATGCTAGATGCCTTCTTCAAACCCAATGCGGTAGCGGTTGTGGGGGCAAGCCGTGACCCGGATAAGCTGGGCTACTCCGTCCTCGCCAATATCGTAGAAAGCCGCTTTACTGGCGGCGTTTATCCCATTAATCCCAAAGCAGACAAAATCCTGGGATTTCGTTGCTACCCCGACCTTCAATCTTTGCCAGAAACGCCTGACCTCGCTGTGATTGTGATCCCCTACCAGCACGTTCCCGTGGCAGTGGAGGAGATCGGCCAGGCAGGGATTAAGGCTGTGGTGGTCATCAGTGCGGGCTTTCGTGAGGTGGGCCTGGAAGGGCTGGAACGCGAACTGGAAGTGCTGCAGATTGCCAAAAGCTATGGAATGCGCCTGATCGGGCCAAACTGCCTGGGTGTGATTGACACGCACACGCCGATCAACGCGACCTTTGCCGCGGGAACCCCACACAGCGGCTCGATTGCCTTTATGAGCCAATCCGGCGCGCTGGGGACGGCCATTCTGGATATGAGCCTGGCTGGCAAGCGCCTGGGCCTGAGCAAGTTTGTGAGCCTGGGCAACAAAGTGGATGTGGCCGAGGCCGACCTGTTGCGCTACCTGGCCAACGACGAGACGACCAAGGTGATCCTGGCCTATAGCGAGGGCCTGCCCGATGGTCAGGAGTTTATGGAGGTGGCGCGCGAGGTGACCCGCAAAAAACCTGTGATCGTGGTCAAAAGCGGCACCACGCAGAGCGGGCAAAAGGCGGTTTCTTCGCACACGGGCAGCTTGGCCGGGGCAGAGCAAGCCTATAAAGCAGCTTTCTACCAGTCCGGGGTGCTGCGGGCAGAGACCATGCAGGACCTCTTCGACTATGCGCTGGCGTTTGCCTACCAGCCCTTGCTGCACGGGACGCGCATTGCCATTGTCACCAATGCAGGCGGGCCGGGCATCCTGGCCACCGATGCGCTGGAAAAACGCGGGCTGGAGCTGGCCCGGCTGGAAAACGAGACCAAACAAACCCTGGAAGCCTTTTTGCCAGGCGCAGCCAGCGCGGCCAACCCGGTCGATGTGCTGGGCGATGCCAAAAACGACCGCTATCAGTACGCGCTGGAAAAAGTGGCCACGGACCCCAATGTGGATGGCATCCTGGTGATCCTCACCCCGCAGGCGATGACGGAAATCGAGATGACCGCCCATGCGGTTGGCCAGCTTTCCCAGAAGTTTGATAAGCCGATCCTGGCCAGTTTTATGGGAGAGCACCGGATTGAGCCGGCGGTGGACATCCTGGCGGAGTATGGCGTGCCGAACTACGACTTCCCCGAACGCGCTGCTGCCGCCTTTGCCGCAATGCGCGATTACCGGGAAGCGCGCGACTTTCCCGCCCGCACCGTGTCGCGGTTTGAAAGCGATACCGAGAAGATCAAAAGCCTCTTCTTGAAGGTGCGGAACGAAGGGCGTGTTTCGCTGGGCGATGCGGAGTCGCGCGGTATTTTGGAAGCCTATAACATCCGCATTCCACAGAGCGTGCTGGCACCCAATGCAGCGGCGGCGGTCGAGGCTGCCGGGCAGATTGGCTATCCCGTGGTGCTGAAGATCGCCAGCCCGGACATCTTGCACAAAACCGATATCGGCGGCGTGAAGGTGGGGCTGAACAGCGCCAGCGATGTGCGGGATGCCTTTGAACTTATCACCTATCGCGCCCAACGGTATGTGCCAGATGCGCGCATCTGGGGCTGCCTGGTGCAGGAGATGGTGCCCAAGGGCATCGAGTTGCTGGTGGGGATGAGCCGCGACCCGCAGTTTGGCCCATTGGTGACGTTTGGCCTGGGCGGCATTTATGTTGAAGCGCTGAAGGATGTGACCTTCCGCGTGGCCCCCTTTGGGCGGCGTGATGCCGAAGACATGCTCACTGAAATTCGCGGGCGGAGCTTGCTCGAAGGAGTGCGTGGCGAGCCGCCCATTGACAAAGCAGCCGTGGTGGAAACCCTGTTGCAAATGAGCCAGCTCGTGACCGATTTTCCTGAAATTGTGGAAATGGACATCAACCCGCTGGTCGCTTATGAGGCTGGGCAGGGCGTGTTGGCGCTGGATATGCGCCTGGTCTTGAAGTCCTGAAGTTGCTTAGGAGTGGTTATGGCAAGCAAATCGCTTTACATTACGTCAGTTGTCACCTTCTCCGGGAAGACCTCGCTCTGCTTGGGGATCGGGCTGGAGATGCAAAAGCGGGGCTTAAGGTGGGTTACCTGAAGCCCGTGGGCACCCAGCCCTACATGCAGCAAGGGCAGCTTATGGACGAGGATGCGAACTTCGTCCGCCAGGTTTTGCGCCTGGAAACGCCGGCCTCTGAACTCTCGCCGATTGTGATCACTGATGCTCTGTTGCACGAGATCATGGCGGGCAAAACCCTGGATGACCTGCACCAGAAGCTCGACGACGCCCTGGCCAAAGCTCAGGAAGGCAAAGATGTGGTGCTGCTGGAAGGCGGAACCTCTATGCGGGATGGCTATAGCGTGGGCCTGAACCCGGTGGACCTGGTGCGCCGGATACACGTCAAGACGCTTTCGGTCACGCGTTGGCGTTCCACGCGTAACGTGCTGGATGATACCCTGGCAGCCCGGGCGCGCATTGGCGATGATCTGCAAGGGGTGGTGATCAACGCTGTCCCGGAAGATGCCATGGACCTGGCGCGCAGTCAACTGGTGCCCTTTCTGGAAAGGCGTGGCATCCCGGTTTATGGCCTGCTGCCCTACCAGCAAGCGCTGACGGCGGTCACCATTGGCGAAATTGTGGAGCAGCTGGATGCCACCTACCTCACGGGCGAGAATCTTTCCTCGCGCCTGGTTGAAAACCTGACCGTCGGGGCCATGACCGTGGAGTCTGCCTTGCCCCGCTTCCGCCGCCAGGTGAATAAAGCCGTGGTCACGGGCGGTGACCGGGCAGACATCCAGGCTGCGGCGCTGGAAACCTCCACTACCGTGCTGGTGCTGACTGGCAACCTGCACCCCAGCCCGGCCATCATCAAAATGGCCGAAGAAAATGGCGTGGCGGTGTTGCTGGTGCGCCACAACACCATCGAAACTGTGGAAGCCATCGAGAGCATCTTCGGGCGCACACGCCTGGGCCAGGCCGAAAAGCTCAACCGCTTCCAGGCGATGATCGCCGAAAACTTTGACTATGCACGCCTGGCCAGCGATCTAGGTTTGTAACATCCATTCGTGGGCTGCTGGGCAAGGTCTGGCAGCCCCCAATTCATCGGATCTCAGAAAAAGGGGGCGCTATGTCGATTATCGAGAATATCGTAGGGCGGGAAGTCCTGGATTCGCGCGGGAACCCAACCGTCGAGGTGGAAGTTTATCTGGTGGATGGCAGCGTGGGCGTGGCGATTGTGCCCAGCGGTGCCAGCACGGGCGAGCACGAAGCCATCGAACTGCGCGATGGCGATAAGGGGCGCTACCAGGGCAAGGGCGTGTTGCAGGCGGTAGAAAACGTCAACACGACCATCCGCCAGGAGATCATCGGGTACGATGCGCTGGACCAGAAGGGCATCGACGAAAAGATGATCGCGCTGGACGGCACGCCTAACAAGGCCCGGTTAGGGGCCAATGCCATCCTGGGCGTTTCGTTGGCGGTGGCCAAGGCCATGGCGCAGTACCTGCAAATGCCGCTCTACCGCTATCTGGGCGGCGTTCATGCCTATGTGTTGCCCGTACCGATGATGAACATCATGAACGGCGGCAAGCACGCCACCAACAGCACAGACTTTCAGGAGTTTATGGTGATGCCTGTTGGGGCGCCGAACTTTCGGGAGGGGTTGCGCTGGGGTGCGGAGATTTACGCCACGCTCAAGAAGGTGGTTCACGACCGTGGCTTTTCCACGACGGTTGGTGACGAAGGCGGCTTTGCGCCCAGCCTGCCCAGCAACGTGGGCGCCATCGAGATCATCCTGGAAGCCATCGAAAAGGCCGGCTTTAAGGTTGGCGAAGAGGTGTACCTGGCGCTGGACCCCGCGGTGAGCGAAATCTACGAAGATGGTAAGTATGTGCTGGCGACCGAGGGCCGCAGCCTGACCAGCGAAGAAATGGTCCGCTTCTGGGAAAACTGGGTCAATCAATATCCCATCATCAGCCTGGAAGATGGCCTGGCCGAAAACGACTGGGAAGGCTGGAAGATGCTCACCGCGGCTGTAGGTGACCATGTTCAACTGGTGGGCGATGACCTGCTGGTGACCAATGTCGAAAAAGTGAAGCGGGCCATTGCAGAGAAAGCCTGCAATTCGCTGCTGTGCAAAGTCAACCAGATTGGCACCCTGACCGAAGCCATTGCTGCCAGCCGCCTCAGCCAGACACACGGTTGGACCGTGGTGGCCAGCCATCGGAGTGGCGAGTCCGAAGACAACACCATCGCCGACCTGGCGGTGGCGCTCAATGCTGGGCAGATCAAGACTGGGGCTCCGGCTCGTAGCGACCGCGTCGCGAAGTATAACCAACTGCTCCGCATCGAAGAAAACCTGGGTGGTGCTGCGCGCTACGCCGGGCGCGATGCCTTCCCCCAACATCAACCGCACGCTCTAAGTTCCATGCCTGGGCAGGCCCCCGAACCGATAGCCGGGGGCCTGCCTACCCCACGCCCGCTAGCTAGTCAGAACAGGATCAAGCGAGATGGACAGCATCAACCGTCGCGCCAAGCGCACCAAAATAGTAGCCACCATTGGCCCGGCTTCTTATGACGAAGACAAATTGCGTGGGATGATCCGTGCGGGGATGAACGTCGCGCGCATTAACTTTAGCCACGGCGATTATGATAAACACGCCTGGGCAATTGAAACCATCCGCCGTGTGGCCCAGGAGGAGCGGTTGGTGGTCGGCATTCTGGGCGACCTGCAAGGGCCCAAAATTCGCCTGGGCGCTTTGACCCCGTAGAAATTCAGCCTGGCGACCGCCTAACCCTGACGCTCCACGAAGAGCACGACCTCAAGAAAATGCGCTTTCCGCTACCCCACCCAGAGTTTGTGAAGGACGTCAACCCAGGGCAACGCTTGCTGGTGGATGATGGCGAACTCGAGTTTCAGGTGGTGGATAAACACACCAATGACCTGGTCTGCGAAGTGGTGATTGGCGGGCTGCTTAAGGAGCGCAAGGGCGTTTCTGCGCCAGACTCGCGCCTGACCCTGCCTGCGCTCACGGACAAGGACCGGGGCGACCTGGTTTTCGCCCTGGAGCAAAAGGTAGATTACGTGGCGATGTCTTTTGTGCGTAGCGCAGATGACCTGCGAGAGCTGCGCTGGCTCATCAACATGCACAAGGGTGAGGTGGCCATCATCGCCAAGATCGAAAAGATGGAAGCGCTGGAAAACATTGAAGAAATCGTGGAAGTAGCCGAGGGCATCATGGTCGCGCGTGGCGACCTGGGCGTAGAAACCCCGGCAGCAGCGGTGCCCATCCACCAGAAGCGGATCATCCGCCTGTGCAACGAAGCAGGCAAGCCGGTTATCACCGCTACGCAAATGCTCAATAGCATGATCGAAAGCCCACGGCCCACCCGTGCCGAAGCCTCGGACGTGGCGAACGCCATCTTCGATGGAACGGACGCGATTATGCTTTCGGGCGAGTCTGCCAGCGGTAAATATCCGGTGGAGTCGGTCGAGACGATGGCCACCATCGCGCAGATCGCGGAGAAGAACCTCTCCACGTTTTCGAACTTCAGCAAAAATCGTCAGAAGAACGCGGCGCTGGATAGCAGCACAGACGACAACCCTATTGCCAATGCCATCAGCCATGCGACCGTCGAAATGGCCGAGTCCATTGGTGCGCGGCTCATCGTCAGCAGCACGTGGACGGGCTACACCGCGCAACGCGTCGCGCGCGAACGCCCGCAGACGCCCATCGTCTGTGTGACGCCTAACCGGGCGACCTTCCAGCGGATGTCCCTGGTGTGGGGTGTGTTCCCGGTGATGGTGGAGGAATTCAACACCATTGACGACATGATCCGCATCATCACCGCCACATTGACGAATGAAGGCATGGTCAGCACGGGGGACCGGGTGCTGATCATCGCGGGGGTGCCCTTCGGGGCAGGCGGCCAAACCAACATGGTTAAAATTCAAACGATTGGCCATAACCAGCAGGCGTAATCGGCAAGAAGCGACGAAGTAGAGAGGAATGGTTGATGGGGCGTTGGCGATGGGCAGGCTTACTTGTGGCATTGATGCTCTGCTGGGGGCCGTGCCCCATCACGTTGGCCCAGGGGGGCCTGGCCGATGAAGACCGCGCACTGCTGGAACGAGCCCTGGAAGGCTTGCGCCTGGCAGACCGCTATCAAAGCTACATCATCACCCTCAGCGAGACCGAAAGCCTCTCGCTGGGGGTGGAGCAGGCAACCGGGCAGGCCACCCTGGAGCGCACAACCCTGCTGGACGAGACCCGGCAGGTGCAACGCGCCAGCGGATTGGTGGATAGCGTTGCCCGGGTAACCGTTGCCGTCGAGGAAGAAGCCGGCGGCACACAACGTGATTATGCGCTCGAAGCTGAAGTTCGCGCCGTAGAAGGGACGCTCTACGTCAATGCCAGCTACGTTGAGCCAGGCCCAGCCCTCCCCCCCGCTGCCCTCAGGCTGGCAGGCGATCAGCAATCCGGCACAGTTTGCCTCATTAGCAGCCCTGGACCTGGCAGCCCGCCAGAACGTCGCCGAAGACCTGCTGCCTAACCCGTTGCTGGCAGTCGATTTTGGGCAGTTGGCGCAATGGGTGAGCACGGTTCGCCTGATCGAGGAATCCAGCACGGATGGTGGCGTGGTCCAGACTATTGCCTTTGAGTTGCGCGGGGCCGGGCTGACGGCGCTTTTGCAGGCCACCCAGCCTGCAACCGCAACGCTCAGCGGAGCCGTGGCAGAAGGGCTATCGCCAGAAAGCCTGGCGCGCTATGTGGTGGCAGTGGACCTGGAAGGCCGCCTCTTGAGCGGGAGCGTGCAGCTCGAGCTGCACAGTGAGGCTACCCTGGAAGACGGCTCTGTGCTGCGCCTGCGCCTGGAACATAGCCAGGAAGCGTTATACAGCGAGATCAACCAGCCGCAGGACCCTATCGAGGCACCCTAAGGGGCTATTCGTCCATATATTCCAGGTCAGAACGTTCGTAGGGGGACTGATCTTCCTCAATTTGCCGCATGATGCTGCGGCGGTTGCTGGGCCGCCCGGTGGGAACGCTGGATTGTACTTCGAGTTGATCGGCGCTGGCCTGGCTCAGTTGCGGTGTGGCGCAGGCGGGGCAAAGATTCCAGTTGAGCTCCAGCAGGTAGCCGCAGTGATGGCAAACCCGCTTGAGGCGCGTGTGGCAAAAGGGGCACACTTGCCACGCGTGCTTAACGCCGCGTGCACAACCGGGGCAATGCGGTTTTTCTTCGATCTCCTGAAGCAGGGCTTCTTCTTCTAGCGAGCGTTCATAGGCATCCGCCAGGGTTTCGCGCGGGCGCAGCAGCAAATACACCATGATGCCAAAGGCTGGCAGGGCGAAAACCAGCAGGGTCGCCGCGATTTGTGCCAATGGATCGCGCGAGCGTGCGCGCATATCCTGCCAGGTCCACAGCGTCAGGCCGAACCAGAGCGCCGAGAGGCCCGCGCCCAGTGCGGTAACGCTGAATAGTACGAGGTCATTCAGGGTTTGATCGTCCATGAGGGTTCCATGCATGAATATGTGCTATCCGCGCGGAGCAGTATAGCATGAGGCACCATGCAGCCACAACCGCTATAATCAGCCCATGCTCAACCCCGACCCGCTTCCCCTAGGCCCCTATCAGCGCTTGATGCAGCAGGGCGCCAGCGCGTTAAGCAACGCTGAATTGCTGGCGGTTTTGCTGCGGAGTGGTCAGGGGGAGGTCGATGCCAGCCTGCTGGGGGCACAGGTGCTAACGCGGTTGGGGGGGCTTGGTGGGCTAGCGCGGGCCACCCTGCCGGACCTGCTGACGCTGGAGCAGCTATCCCCGGCCAAAGTGGCGTTGCTGGCCGCCGCAACGGAGCTTGCGCGGCGGATGACCAGCGTCCAGGCGCCGCCCCCGCAGCGCGTTTTTGGCGCAGAGGATGCCGCACGGTTGGTGAGCGCCGAAATGGAGACCCTGAAGCAAGAACACTTCCGGGTGATTTTGCTGGATGTTCATCGCCAGGTGATGGCCATCCCGACCATTTACATCGGTAGCTTGCAGATGACGGTCGTTCGCCCGGCGGAGGTGTTTCGGGAGGCCATCGTGCGGAACTGTGCAGCGCTGGTGCTGGTCCACAATCACCCCTCGGGTGACCCCACCCCCTCGCGGGCAGACCTGGAAGTCACCCAGGAACTCATTGTGGCGGGGCGTTTGCTGGATATCCTGGTGCTGGATCATGTTATCATCGGGCATGGCAGGTGGGTGTCGCTACGCGAGGTTGGGGTGGTGTTTTAGCCGGTTTCTCCATAGAGCGAGACTTCCCCAATAAAAACCTCATAAGCGTGACCCGAAACATAGAACTTGATCTGCTTGATGCGGGTCGGCTGGTAGTTTTCAGGCAGTTCCAGCAGGTCAGAAGATTCGAAGGTGTACCAGTTATCTGCATTGATGCGGATGTGCTCGCTGATGCACGAGGCGCAGGTGGTGCGGTTCACCGGAAAGCCCGGCAACTCAATGGCGTAAAAGCCCTGGTACCACCAGGGTTGTTCCACGCCTTTTTCGTTCTCATAGATGATCTCGATCATGAGCGGGCATTCGCTGGCTTCCACCCCGCACAGGCTGATGGACTGGCCGCTGATTTTGAGCTTAGCGCGCACGTGCAGTTCCCGAAAGCGCGAAACATCTAGCCCGCCCCCACCAAAGGCACGCAGACACGAAACCTCACTGGGACCCAGGTCGGCTACGGCGGCGCGCTCCTGGCGCAAAACGTGCATCACGGGGCGGCCATCCACCACTTGCAGCGTATAGGCGCCGCGTGGCGTGCCGGTGGCGTTGCAACCCCAGTTGCCGCCCTGCGGCAGGTTCGTGCCGCTGGTGTCTGTGAAGCGGGCTACGGCAAGCTCCTGGCGTGTGCTGGCGATATCGGCCAGGATGCGGCGGCTATCCACACGGCTGTAAAGCCAGGTGGAACAGGGGTCAGGTTGCCCATCAAAGGCTTGATGCTCCCCTCATTATCGCGGGCGTAAACGGTGGTGGCCTCGCGCGTGTCGGTGATGATGTACAGGCCGGGCTGGCTCAGCCGGACTTCTGCATGGGTGCCTCGGGCGCGCAGTTCAAAAGGATGGTTGATATCTGGCGCGATTTCGACCTCAATCTGCCCGCTCAGGCGGTCCAGGCGGATTTCGTAGGCGGTCTCGTTGACCTTAAAGCGCGGGCGTTCGGTGGAAACCAGGCGTACCTGGCTGTTGGGCATCAGGGTCACGTTTGCCACCACCAGCTGACTCCGGCTGCTATCCACAAAGACCAGATTGGCCTGGCCGTTGGCATCAGTGGAAAGCTGGTCGCGCCAGTCGATGTTGCGCCGAAAGCGCTCTGCCTGCTGCACGCCGCCGTTGGCATCCTGAATGCCTACCGTGCCGCGCCCCACATGGACTTCCGTACGAAGGGCCGCTGTGGAAACGAAAACAAACCACCAACTCAGGCCCAGCGTGGCGGCGGTGAGCACCAGACAAGCCACTTGGGCGCCAATCAGGGTAATCCAGGCGGTGCGCTCGGGAGAAGTAAACATCAGTGGGTGATCCTGAAGTCGGCGTATTGGCTGCTGGCAGCCTCCCAGCGCGGTTGGACCGACTCAACCTGGGCTGCGGCAGGGCCCCTCTGCCAGCAAAGGTCAGCAAGCGCTCCAGCGCCGCACGAGGACCCTCGGCCAGCACTTCTACCGTGCCATCGGGCCGGTTACGGACCCAGCCCGTCAGGTTGAGTTGTTGTGCGGTCTGTTGGGTTGTGGCGCGAAAGCTAACCCCCTGGACGCGCCCATGAACCAGGGCATGTAGCCGTTCCACGAAAAGCACCTTTCCACTTTCTGATGAGATGTATTTTTGCGTGCTTGGGGGCAAAAGACAAGGGGCGTAAAGCCCCCTGCCGCGTGAAGGTTAGGCAACCGCAGGCGAATCAGTCGAAGTAGGCATCCAGATCGTCATCTTCGTCGTCTTCGTCATCCTCGTAGACCAGCATATCAAAGTCGTCTGCGATGTCCGTCATGATGGTGGCCATACCCAGGGCTTCTTCGATGGCTTCGCTCAGTTCTTCGTCGCCTGCATCCTCGGCATGGGCCTCGAGCTGCGTCAGGATGTCGACGGCTTTTTCGCCACCGATTTCGCCCAGCGCCCAGATGGCGGCCTCCTGAATTTCGCGGTCGTCGCTGTAGACAAAGTCGCTGAGTTTTTCTACCGCTTCGCGCACCCCTACGGCACCCGCCGCGCGGACCGCCTCGAAGACGATCTGGGGTTGTTCGCTATCGAGTTCCGCCAGGATGATCTGGCTCCACATGGCGTCACAGGTGTTGCCCATGGCATTAATCGCACTGACCTTCATGGGCAGATCCGGGTGGGTGTAGGCGCGCTTGATGAGGTCGATGATGCCTGGTCGCGAGCAGTGCGAAAGCGCCTCCAGGGCGCGGCGTTGCACATCCAGGCTTTGGGTATTGTCCTCGTGCAGGCGCAGCGCCAGTTCCTCTACCGGGACGGTGTTTTCGTGGTTGAGGTCTTCCACCTCGCCCAGGTAGATAAACTTACCCAACTGCTGGATGGCAGCGGCACGAACCTCTGGCAGCGCATCGCGGGTGGCCATGTCCATCAGGTGGTGCATGGTCTCCAGGCTTTCGTCCGCCCAGCCTGCCTGAATGGCTGCCAGGCGTACTTCGTGGTCAGGATCGGCGTAGCCCAGGCGGGCAAACTCGTTGTAATCCACCGAAAAATCGACCTCGCTGACCTCGGCCAGATGTTGCATCACCTGACGGCGCCGATCGGCGGGCAGGGCGAGCCAGTCCGGGCGGATGGCTTCCAGATCAGCTTGCAGCACGTTCGAGAAGCCGAAGACCACGGCGGGCGAGGCGATCGTTTCTTGCTGGGCTTGCAGGGCGCGCAGGGCATCCTGCACGGTGTAGCGGTTGTTCTCCGGCAGGTCATTATAGGCGTCATCAAGCATTGGATCGTTGGTCATCGTCCTCTCCTCTTTGTGACATGACACAAGTTATTGATTCTCCCCGGCTGGGCACAGGGTCAGGCGGGCTAAAGGGTACGGGTTGGGTAACGCGAGCCACCTTGCTCCTGCACGCGGCATGGCTAAGGGGTAAGCGAAATTGGGTTCACCAGATCGTTGATGATGAGCACCACCGCCAGCGAAAGCAGCAAGCCCAGGCCAATCAGGTGCACCACGCCTTCGCGTTCCGGGGCCATGGGTTTGCCGCGTACGATCTCCACCAGCGCGAACAGGATGCGCCCCCCATCCAGCCCGGGGATGGGCAACAGGTTGGTGATGGCCAGGGCAATGCTAATCAGCGCGGCAAACTCGATCACCGTCTGGTAGGGGTAGTTTTCGATGATATCCCCGCCAATTTGCGAAACCCCCACCACGCTCACCGGGCGGGCTTCTTCGGCGGTCAGGTTGCCCTCAATGAGTTCGCCCGGGATGCTCACCAGCACACGGATGGCATTGGTGAAGTTATTGACCGCATATTCGGCGGCTTCGGGCAGGCTCATGCGGTAGGTGTAGGTTTCCAGGTTGCGGTCGTCCAGGGTCAGGCCCAGGTCCGCGTAGTTAAACATGCCCCATTGGCTGAGTGAGATGCCAATGCGGACGCTATTGGTGTCTTCAAAGTAGATGGGCGTCACGGGGATGTCGATCAACTCGCCGTTGCGCCGTACTGTCATCACAATTTCCTGGTCGCGGTTGTTTTCGGTCAGGTCGCGCAGGGTGGGGAAGTCTTCGATGGGGGTGTCATTCACCGCCACGATAATATCCAGGCTTTGCAAACCGGCTACTTCTGCCGGGGAACCGGCCTGGGCTTCTTCAATGGCCAGGACGGGCGTAACTTCGACCGTTTCGGTTGGGGTCAGGGTCAGCTCCAACGTTTCATCGCCACGCTGCACGGTCAGCGCGATGGGTTGGGTTGCGCCTTCAGTGGCTTCCACAAAGTCAAAGCCCAGTTCCACCGCCTGGCCGTTCACTTGTGTGATCACGTCGCCGGGTTGCAGGCCGCTGGCGGCGGCAGGCGTATCGGGCAGCACCTCAATTATGGTGGTGTCGGAGCGATCTGCCAGCAAGCCGGTGGCCGCCACGGCAAAGAAAAGGACAATCGCCGCCAGGAAGTTAGCCAGCGGCCCCGCAAAGAGAAACCAGATTTTGGCCAGCGGGCTGGCTTCAAAAACGCTCTTGGCGTTAGCCAGGCCAACGCGCTCCAACCGCTCGCGCGAAGGCTCCATTTCTTCTTCGGTTTGGGGTTTCACGAAGTCCTCGCCATAGGGCATCACGAACCCACCCAATGGCACCCAGTTGAGCGTGAAATCGGTTTCGCCCCAGCGAAACAGCTTCAGCGCGCGGGGTGGAAAGCCAATTCCAAATTCCAGCACGGCAATCCCGACCGATTTACAGGCGAGCAAGTGCCCGAACTCGTGAATCACGATCAACGGAATCAGGATGATGCCAAACGCCATCAGGATGAAAAACAAATCCATAGTGCAGCTAACCCCATACAACAAAAAGGCGCTCATCGCCTTGACGATGACGCCTACCCAAGACTTACCCGATTATACGGTGGGGGTCAAGGGAGTGGCAAGGCAAGTGGGTATAAATCGCATTAGAGTTCTGGTGTCGTTTATCGGTCGTCCCCAGAACGCGCTACAATCGCCAGGAGCTGGTTCACGTAAACAAAGGGCATTAGGTTGATGGATGCGGACCGTCTGACGCAACAACTGGCGTTTCTGGTGGAAATCGACAAGCTCAAGGGCATCATCCGGCGGACGCATCTCATCGGCGTGGAGCGCTTCGAGAACACCGCCGAGCATAGCTGGCACCTGGCCATGGGCGTGCTGGTGCTATCAGAATACGCAGATGAAGCCGTGGATGTGATGCACGTTCTGCAGATGGTGTTGGTTCATGACATCGTGGAAATTGACGCAGGCGACACCTATGCCTATGATCCTGCGGCGGTGGCGCTCCAGGCGGAACATGAACAACGCGCTGCGGAGCGGCTTTTCGGGCTGTTGCCAGCGGACCAGGCGGCGCACTTTCGGGCACTGTGGGATGAGTTTGAAGCCTACACCAGCGCCGATGCGCGCTTTGCCAGGGCGATTGACCGCCTGATGCCCCTGCTGCACAACTTTTACACCGAGGGGCGCGCCTGGCAGGAACACGGCATACGGCGCGCCCAGGTGATGGCCTTGCAAGGCCGCATCGGTGAGATTTCGGGCCCCTTGTGGGACTACGCCCAGGGCTTGATCGATGAGGCCGTGCGGCGGGGTTATCTGGCGGAATAGCGCCTAGCCCGCCAGTTGAATGAGCAAGCCCTGGTTAGCCGGGAGTTCCAGCGCAGCCAACTCGACCTCAGTCTGATCTTCCGGGCGGGCGTAGGTGGCCAGGCGTACGGTCCCGCTGGCCCCCCCAGATGAGCAATCGAGGGTGGCGGGGGCATCTGCAAAGTTGATCACCACCAGCCAGCGCTCGCCCTCCAGGGTGCGGGTGTAGGCCAGCGCGTGGTTGGGTTGGTCTGCCAGCAGGGTGATGGCCCCCCAGCGTAGCGCGTCCGAGCTTTTGCGCAGCGCCAGCAGTTGCCGATAGAAATTGAGTGTCGAGGTTGGCTCGTGGTGTTGCAACATCACGTTAACCTGCTCGTAATCCTGCGCGATGGGCAGCCAGGTTTCGACCCCCTCTGGCGAGAAGCCGGCATTGGCGGTGCTATCCCATTGCATGGGAGAGCGTTCGGGGTCGCGAGTGGCCGCCGGGTTGAATTTGCCCTGTGGGTCCTGAATTTTCTCCACCGGCAGGTCGATGTTCTGCATCCCGATTTCGTCACCATAATAGATGACCGGCACGCCTTGCAGGGTCAGTAGCAGCAGCCCAGCGGCGCGGTGATTCCGGTGGCCGTAGCGCGTGGCCAGCCGGGGTTCATCGTGGCTGCCCAGCACAAACGAGGCCACCGCGCCTTCGGGCAGCGCGGCGTAGTAGCTGCGCAGGTTGGCGCGCATTCCGGCGGCATCCCAGGGCTGCTTCATGAGGGTAAAGTTGAAAGGGATGTGGATTTCATCCAGGTTTTTGCCGTAGTAGGTGGCCAGTTCGTGATGGTCAAAGAACCAGGTTTCCCCGATGAAGAGCCGTTCCCCGGAGAATTCTTCCAGCACTTGCCGAATCCCACGGATAACCTCGTGCACTTCGGGCTGGTTGACGTCGTACCGGTGGATCATCACCGGGGTTTCGGTGATCTGGTTAAAGAAATCTACGCCGCTGGTGAAGGGGTTATCCGGCATTTCCGGGTGCTTGAGGATGAAGGTCACCACATCCACGCGGAAGCCATCCACGCCGCGCCGCAGCCAGAAGCGAAGCGCCTCGTGAATGGCCGCCACCACATCCGGGTTGCGCCAGTTGAGGTCTGGCTGCTTAACGTCGAACAGGTGCAGGTAGTACTGCCTGGTGTGTTCATCCCAGGCCCAGGCCGGGCCGCCGAAGAAGCTCTCCCAGTTGTTGGGGGGGCTGCCATCGGGTTGGGCATCGCGCCAGTAGTACCAATCGCGCTTGGGGTTGTCGCGGCTGGAGCGTGACTCGATGAACCACGGGTGTTCATCTGAACTGTGGCTGGGCACAAAGTCCAGCACAATCCGCAGGCCGCGCGTGTGGGCTTCTGCCAGCAGGCGGTCGAAGGTGGCCAGGTCCCCAAACATGGGATGAACGTCGGTATAGTTGCTGACGTCATAGCCGAAGTCCGCCATGGGCGAGGGGTAAATAGGCGAAATCCAGATGATATCCACGCCTAGTTCGACCAGGTAATCCAGGCGGTGGATGATGCCTAGCAGGTCACCGACGCCATCACCATTGCTGTCCATAAAACTACGTGGGTAAATCTGATAGATGACGGCGTTGTGCCACCAGGTACGGGGCAGGCTCATGGGCTGGGGGTCCTTTCTCTGTGTCTTGACATGGGTCTATTCTACGAGCAAAAGGGGATGGACCGATAGGGCGTGCCTGGGGTGAGGCTTGCCCGCGTGCAACATGACATACGGCACTACGGAGGGGGTGGAAACTATCATACGCTAAACATAGGATTAAAATATTTTAGGCGAAAGAGCAACCTCAATGGCACATGGCACGATCTGGATTGATGTTGAGCGGTGCAAGGGTTGCGAACTGTGTATCGCAGCTTGCCCGCACGGACTGGTCCACCTCGACCCCACGCAACTGAATGCAAAAGGGTATCATCCCGCGCAACTCAACGACCCGATTGGACGGTGTACAGGGTGCGCCCTATGTGCGGTGGTTTGCCCGGATGTAGCCATCCGCGTTTACCGTGAACCGCGTGGCAAACGGGCAGTTGACCGTGCGCTTGCCGTGCAGCAGCCTGTGGAAGTCGTGGCGGTGTAGCCCCATGAGCCGCGAACTCCTGAAAGGCAACGTTGCGATTGCGGAAGCGGCCTTGCGGGCTGGGTGCCAGGCATTTTTTGGTTATCCCATCACGCCCCAAACTGAACTGCTGGAGCACATGGCGCGCCGCATGGTGGAACTGGACCGCGTTTTTTTGCAGGCAGAAAGTGAAGTCGCCGCGATTAATATGGTGTATGGCGCGGCCTGTGCAGGCGTCCGCACGATGACCTCTTCTTCCAGCCCCGGCTATAGCCTGATGCAGGAGGGCCTCTCGTATATTGCAGCCTCGGACGTGCCCTGTGTGGTGGTCGATGTGATGCGTGGCGGTCCGGGCCTGGGCAATATTCTGCCCTCCCAGGGTGACTATTTTCAGATTACGCGCTCGGCGGGGCATGGTGATTATCGCCCGATTGTCCTGGCTCCGGCAACTGTTCAAGAAGCCATTGACTTCACTGAACTCGCCTTTGATCTGGCGGAGCAGTATCGGCACCTGGTTGTCTTGGCAGCAGACGGCCAGTTGGGCCAGATGATGGAGCCTGCCGAACTGCCGTCGATGCGCAGTCTGCCGCGCACACGCCCGGCCTGGGCCATCACCGGCGCTGCCGGGCGGGCACCAAACCGCATCTCTTCTTTGTATATGAACGCTGAGGAAGAAGAAGCTTTTAACCTGCGCATCCAGGCGCGCCTGGCGCAAATCTGCGCCGCAGAGCAGCGCAGCACCGAAGTCCAGGCCACCCATGCCGAGTTGCTGGTCATTGGTTTTGGTACCGCCGGGCGCATCGCGGCCAGCGCAGTAGAACAGGCCCGCGCCGAAGGGCTGCGGGTGGGCCTCTTCCGTCCGCAAACGCTCTACCCCTTCCCGGCGGAGCGGCTGTCGGCTTTGCTGGCGTGTTGCGCGGTGCAGAACATCCTGGTGATCGAGATGAACGCCGGGCAGATGGTCGAGGATGTGCGGTTGGTGGTGGCGGGTCGGGTGCCGGTGCACCATTACGGGCGCCTGGGTGGGGTGGTGCCCTATCCCGAAGAGCTTTATACGGTCATCCAGCAGCATTACCCGTCCCTGGCGGCGTCAGCAGAATAGAAAGGGCAGAGCAATGGCAAACTTGATGATGGAACCGGTTTACGAACGACCTGCCGCCCTGGAAGATCGCGCCACGCACTATTGCCCGGGCTGCACCCATGGCGTCGCGCATCGCCTGCTGGCCGAAGCCCTGGATGAGCTGGGCCTGCGCGAGCAAACCATCCTGGTCGCGCCGGTGGGTTGCGCCGTATTTGCTTATGAATACTTCCGTATTGACGGATGCGAGGCCGCCCATGGCCGCGCCCCGGCCATGGCCACGGGCATTAAACGCGTGTTACCCGACCGAACCGTGGTCACCTACCAGGGCGACGGGGATCTGGCCGCCATTGGTACCGCTGAGATTTTGCACGCGGCAGCGCGGGGCGAGAACATTACGACGCTGTTTGTGAACAACGCGATTTATGGCATGACCGGCGGCCAGATGGCCCCTACCACGCTCCCAGGGCAAAAAACCACCTCTTCGCCGTTTGGGCGCAACACGGCCCAGGCGGGCTTTCCGCTCAAGATGAGTGAAATCCTGGCGCAAACGCCGGGGGCTGCGTACATTGTACGGCGCTCGTTGCATGATGCCCGGCACATTAACCAGGCGAAAAAAGCCATCCTCACCGCGCTGCGTGTTCAGCAGGCTGGGCTGGGCTTTAGCATGGTCGAGTTGCTTTCGAGCTGTCCGACCAATTGGGGGATGACGCCCTTGGAGGCGCTCCGCTGGCTAGAAAGCGAAATGCTCCCCGCGTATCCGCTGGGGGACTACCAGGTGAGCGAAGCTGTGCGGGCCTTAGGAGGGTAAAGCGATGCAAACTGCTTATTTACTGGCTGGCTTCGGCGGCCAGGGGGTGATGTTCGCTGGGCAACTGATGGCCTATGCTGGAATGGAACACGGCTACGAGGTGACGTGGATTCCCTCTTATGGGCCGGAGATGCGCGGCGGCACGGCGCACTGTACGGTGATCCTGAGCGATTGCCCGATTGGCTCGCCCCTGGTGCGCCATCCCCAGGTAGTCATCGCCTTTAACAAGCCTTCCGCGCAAAAGTACGCTGGCCAGGAAGACCCCGCTGGCCTCTTTGTGGTGAATCGTTCGCTGGTTGATGAGGTCCCGTTGGCCGTGCAGGGGCAGTTGGTGGAGGTTCGCGCGACGGACATTGCCGACCAGCTTGGAAACACGCGCCTGACCAATATGGTGCTGCTGGGGGCGGCCCTGGCGGCGCGCCCGGTTTTGCCGCTGGCGGTTCTGGAAGCAGCCCTGGTCGCGCATATCCCGGCGCATCGGCGGGGTTTGCTGCCGCTGAATCAACAAGCGCTGGCGGCGGGCGCTGCCCTGGTGTCAGCAGCGCAGCCCGGCTAATCTGGCCCCTGCCCCCATGTGCTACAATGGACGCGTTCACCCATAGCGGGAGCGCGTCCAAATGGAATTCCCCCCCAACTTTCAGTTTAGCCAGAGCAGCCTGAGCGACTACCAGGTTTGCCAGCGCCGTTTTTGCTGAAGCACGTCCAACACCTGGCCTGGCCGGGCGTCGAAGTGCAACCCATTTTGGAGCGCGAAGCCCACATGCGCCAGGGGGCGGCTTTTCATCGGTTGGTCCAGCAGCATGTACTGGGCCTGGCGGTGGAACCTCTGGTTCAGGGCGAGAAACTGGCGCGCTGGTGGGCCAGCTTCCAGGCGCACCCACCGGCTGACTTACCCGAAAAACGCGCCGCCGAGGTCACGGTTTCCGCGCTGGTGCAAGGGGTGCCGCTGATCGCCAAGTATGATCTGGTGGCGGTGGAACCCGGGGTTCGGGCGGTGATCGTAGACTGGAAGACAACCGCACAACAGCCCCGGCGCCAACACCTGGCTGAGCACCTGCAAACCCGCATCTATCGCTATTTGCTGGCGCGGAGTGGGTTAGGCTCCCTGGGGCGCTACGCCCCGGGGCAGATCGAAATGCGCTATTGGTTTGCGGATTTTCCAGAGCAAGCTGAGCGTTTTACCTACTCTGATATGGAATATGCAGCGGATGAGCAGATGCTCAATGGGTTGGTGGCCACGATTGCACAGCAAACGGAGTTCCCGCTGACGCCGGATACGCGCCAGTGCCGCTTTTGCCGCTATCGCTCGCTGTGTGACCGGGGTCGTGAGATCGGGGACCTGGACACGCTGTTAGCCACTGAAGATGCCCTGGAAAGCGAAGTCGCGCTGGAAGCTGCTTACGAACTGGAGCTGTGAGCTGCCCCAGCTTGCAGGAAGTTGAGCAGTGTGTGGTTCACAAAGTCCGGGTTTTCCTGGGCGGCCCAATGTCCTGCCCCGGGAATCAGGGCGATTTGCGCCAGGGGGACAGTATCCGTGGCGCCATCGAGCAAGCTCTGCGGGGCGCTGCGGTCTTTTTCTGACCACAAGATCAGCGTTTTGTGCTGAATGTTCACCGATTGGGGGGGTGATCGCGTAACCAGCGGATGGTGTAGGGCACATAAAGCGAGGCGCTACGGGCAGCGCGGCGATAGGCTCGGCTATGCGCGGCGCGGACTTCCACCGGAAAGGCGCTGCGATTGGCCGCCAGCACCAGCATCACGCGGCCAATGCCAATGGCTTCGTTGGTGCCAGCCAGGGCAGGCATCAGCAAGCGTTGGGCGGTGTCTGCAATAGCTGCGGCCAGGTGCATCTCGCTGCGCCCCAGGCGAGCATGGTGGGCCACTTTGCCGGGAACAACGCGTTAATGCTGGCTATTTTATAAACGCGTTCTGGGTGAAAGAGGGCCAGGTAGTAGGCCAGAAAGCCGCCAAAGTCGCTGCCGATAATCGTGGCGCGTGGATAGCCCAGGGCATCCAATAACAGCAGGCAGTCCTCCGCCAGGGTTGGGGGCGCATAATCCCCGGAGGGGTGGTCCGAATAGTTGAAGCCGCGCAGGTCCGGCGCCAGCACCCGATAGCCCGCCTGGGCCAGGGCGCGCAACTGGTGGCGCCAACTCCACCAGAACTCCGGGAAGCCGTGCAAGAAAAGGATCGGAACGCCATCGGGCGGCCCGGCGCTGACCACATGCAGGCGCAAGGCGGGGCGAATCTGGATGAGAAAACCCCGTTCGTCTGGTCCGGGTAGCATGGAGTCTGCCTTCTGAGGCGCGGCTAGGGCTTCACGGTGGTTTGGATCACCTGCGTTGCCCCGGCAGCCTTAAGCGCGTGCTGGACGTGCGCTGCGCGAGCCGCCTCTACCAGGGCCAGCATGTTGCCACCTCGCCCGCCGCCGGATGCCTTGGCACCCAGCGCCCCTGCTTCTAGTGCGGCTTCGCACAGGATGTCCAGGGCGGGGGACGAGACGGTCAGCTTTTGCAGCAATTCGTGGTTCTCGTTCATGAGGGTGCCCAGTTCGGCCAGCGTGCCTTGCTCGATGGACTGGCGGGCGGCGCGGACGATCTCGCCAATGCGATGAATGAGCGGGCTGGTGCGTTCTAGGGCGGTTTCCAGCAGGCGGCGCACATCCCCCACCGTGATTTTGGTTGGCGTGCTGTGGCCGCTATCGCCCACCAGCAAGGTAAAGGGACGGGCAATCCTTAACCGTTCGATGGGCTGAGCGCGCAAAAAAAAGACTGGCTGTTCGTAAACAATCACGGTGTTGTCAATGCCGCTGGGCGTGCCGTGGTGGACTTTTTCGGTCTCGTAAACCAGTGTATTGAGCGCTTCAACGGTCAGCGGGCGATCCAGAAAGAGCGCCAGCGCACGCGCGATGGCAGTGCTCACCGCTGCGCCACTCCCCAGTCCACTGCCCATCGGGATTTCGGACTCCAGAATGATGATGCAATCCGGGGGGTGGGCCAGGCCGAAATGGGCGAAAGTGAGCTGCGCGATGTGGAGCAGGGTGTTCTGAGAGTGATCTTTGCCGGGTTCGAAGGTCAGGGCATGGCGCAAGCCCTGGGCCAGAATGCTGGCGCCGCTATCGGTGGGGCTTTTCTACCCGTGCTCGTGCGCGGACTGCGCTCACGGGCACGGCAATAGCAGGTTGACCGTGCACCACGGCATGTTCGCCCACAAGGATGACTTTGGCAGGAGCGCTGGCGGTTACCATCGGCTACACCAGGTAGAGGAACACAAGAATCATCGCAACCCAGGTGACAATCGACACCTGGAGCGGTCGGTCAATGAACAGCACCTCGGTGGGGTCGCCGCCTTCTTTGCGTACATGGATGATGAACAGGTAGCGGAACAGCGCAAAGTACACGACCGGCACGGTCAGCAGCATGTACTCCGGCGCGGCCAGGCGGGTTTCGGCCTCGGTTGCATAGAGGGTATAGGCGATGGCAGTTCCCGCCAGCACCAGGCGCAGCATGTCGTCCAGCAGTTCGAGCGTATAACTGTTATACGTTGCTTTGAACTTACTGGCGTCATCTCCCAGCAGCAGCAGCTCCTGACGGCGCTTGCCAATGGCCAGAAACAGCGAGAGCAACCCGGCGCAGACATACAACCAGGGCGAGAAATTCTGCACGTCAATCACCACCACGCCCGCGATCACCCGCAGCACAAACCCTCCGGCAATCGCAAAGACATCCACCAACACAATGTTCTTGAGGGCAAAACTATAGGCAATGTGCAGGGCCAGGTAGGCCAGCAGCACCCCCGCCAGGGCTGGGCTGAGCATCCAGCCGCCGATCAATGCCACAATGGGGAAGATCAGCGCCGTGCCTATCGCATAAACAACCGGCAACTGGCCAGAAGGCAGTGGGCGAAACTTCTTCTTGGGGTGCAGGCGGTCTTTCTCGATATCGACCAGATCATTGATCAGATAGATCGTGCTGGCAGCCAGGCACAACAAGCCAAAGGCCATCAGCACGCGCAAGACGTAGTTCGGGTCCGAGAGCTTTTGGTCAAAGAGAATCCCGGCAAACACAAAGCCGTTCTTGGTCCATTGCCGGGGGCGCATGGTTCGCAACAAGGCTATAGGTACGAGCATAGGACGCTTGGTTTCTAGGATCATGGTGGCTGCATTATAGCAGAACCCCGGGGAGCGTCATGGGCCAGTTGTGGGCGAGCCAAGGTTGATCGTATGGCCGCGAATCCGGTACTATCCCCCATAGAAGATGCAAGGAGGCCCGCATGCCCACCAAACAACGCCTGGATAGCCTGGTTTTTGAACGCCAGTTGGCTCCTAGCCGCGAACTCGCCCGCCGCTACATCATGGCGGGCGAAGTGCGGGTTAATGGACAGGTGGTGGATAAACCGGGGACCCTGGTGGCGGCAGACGCCGACGTGAGCGTGGAAGGGCAGGCGCGCTTCGTGAGCCGGGGCGGGGAAAAACTGGCGGCTGCGCTGGAGGCGTTTGGTGTGGTGGTGGACGGGCAGGTGTGTGCAGACGTAGGCGCTAGCACGGGTGGCTTTACTGATTGCTTGTTGCAATATGGGGCCAGTAAGGTCTATGCGATTGATGTGGGCTATGGCCAGTTGGCGCACAAACTGCGCATAGACCCACGCGTGGCCGTGCTGGAACGCACCAATGCACGCAACCTGGCAGCCCTGCCAGAAACAGTGGATGTGGTGGTGATGGATGTGTCCTTTATCTCGTTGCGCTTGCTCTTTCCAGCGATGCGGAGCTGGTTGAAGCCACAAGCAAACGTGGTGCCGCTCATTAAGCCACAGTTCGAGGCCGGGCGCGAAGATGTTGGCAAGGGCGGCGTTGTTAAGGACCCGGCAGTGCACCGGCGGGTGTTGCTGGAAGTCTTGACCGCCGCCCAAAGCTGGGATTTGCAAGCGCACGGCCTGATTCGCAGCCCGATCCAGGGCGCCAAGGAAGGCAACACCGAGTTTCTGGCCTGGCTCCGCTGGGGCACGGGCCAACCCGGCCCGGTGATCGAAGCGCTGGTCGAAACCGTGTTGCCTCCAGACGCCTCCTGACTCAGTCAGAGGCTGCTAAAATCAGGTATCTGAGTTTACAAGGTAACGAAGGCGGCAGCATGACCCCTCCCCAGCACGACCCCTTCCAGACGCCGCTCATCGGCGACGAGCCCGCACCTCCGTATTCCCGCGAGTGGGTGGATGCACGGGTTGAATATCTCGAACCCGAGACCCGCACCGGGGGAAGATGGCGGCGCGGGTTGCTTATTCTGGTGGCGCTGGTCCTCATCCCGGCTATGGTGTTTGTGATGGCCGGGGGTGCCTCAAGCATCAACTTCTTTCAATCGCTTACGGAACGGGGGGAGGTTGAGCAGGTGGTGCATCGCTTTATGCAGCACATGGAAGCGCAAGACGCCGAAGAAGCGTACACCCTCTACTCGGAACGCTCGCGCTTCCACACCAGTCTTTTGGACCTGCAAGACCTGCTGGTGCGGCGCAATTACGTCCTGTTTGATGCTTACGAAAGGGTGGACATCACCGACCTGCGGATTGGCCAGGTGGTAAACCAGCAACCTGGCTTGCCGTTGGGCACGGTGGCGACGGCGCACGGCACCATCACCTATGCAGATGGCTACGAGGGGAGTTTTCGTGCTACGCTGGAGAAGGTTAACGGCGACTGGCGTCTGTTTGATATCGATATTTCTGTGCCACCTGGCAAAGTGCAGGACTATAACAACCTGATCGCATGAGCAAACCAGGGGGCGAGCTAGCCGACTCGCCCCGCGATCCTCAGCCTGAACTGCCTAAGCAGGCAGATTCATATCCAGCACAATCCGTCCATCAATCTGGCCGTGGCGCATGAGGTCGAAAATCTCGTTGATGTGCTCCAACGGGCGCGTGGCGATATTGGCCTTGACCTTGCCTTCGCCCGCGAACCACAGCGATTCTTCCAGGTCTTTGCGCGTGCCCACAATCGAGCCGCGAATGGTGATGCGTTTGAGCACCACATCAAAGATAGGGGTGGGGAAGTCGCCCGGCGGCAGGCCAACCAGCGCCAGGTTCCCTTTACGGCGCAGCATATCCAGCGCCTGGCGAAAGGCGGTTGTGGAAACTGCCGTCACCAGCGCGCCATGCGCGCCGCCGATTTCCCGCTGGAGGAACGCACCGGGGTCGGTTTCTTTGGCATTCACCATCAGGTCTGCGCCCAGGCGTTGCGCCAGGTCCAGCTTATCCTGCGCGATGTCCACGGCGACGACGTTCATGCCCATCTGCTTGGCGTATTGCACGGCCATATGGCCCAACCCGCCAATGCCAGAGATCACCACCCATTCGCCCGGGCGTACTTCGGTTTCCTTGAGACCTTTGTAAACAGTCACCCCGGCGCACAGGATGGGCGCGGCTTCTGCAAAGCCCACGTTATCCGGCAGGTGACCCACATAGCGTGCATCCGCGATTGTGTATTCGGCATAGCCGCCGTCCACCCCGTAGCCCGCGTTCTTCTGGTTGGGGCAAAGCGTTTCCCAGCCAGTGATGCAATGTTCGCAGGTGCCACAGGCGGTGTATAGCCAGGGGATGCCAACGCGGTCGCCTTCCTTTACGCCCGTGACGCCTTTGCCGAGCGCGGTCACATAGCCAACGCCTTCGTGGCCCGGCACCAAGGGAAGCTTGGGCTTGACGGGCCAATCGCCTTCGACCGCGTGTAAGTCGGTGTGGCATACCCCAGAAGCCTGAATTTTGACCAGGATTTCGCCTTCTCCCGGGGCGGGTATGGGTCGTTCCTCGATCTGAAGAGGGTCTCCGAAGTTGTGGACTACAGCGGCCTTCATCGTTTGAGACATAGGATCAATACTCTCCTCGTAACTGCATGGATTGGGAACAACTTCACAATCACCTTCAGGATACTGGCGTTTCGCAGGCCTTAGCAACCGCAAAAAAGCATGATCTGTAGAACCAAGGGTCATGTTTTGGAACTGGTATGAACCGACTGGTGCTAGCCAGCCATACTCAGCGGGCGGGCTTTTGGCTATACTCTTCTCAACACGCAAGTTATGAGCACTGGAAGTCCCCACACTATGGAGCTTTCGCGGATTCGAAATTTCTGCATCATCGCGCATATTGACCACGGCAAAAGCACCCTGGCGGATCGGCTTTTGCAGGTGACCGGCACCATCACCGAGCGCGAGATGAAAGAACAGGTGCTGGATGACATGGACCTGGAACGGGAACGGGGCGTCACGATTAAGGCGTCGGCGGTCCATATGCAGTGGAAGGTCGCCGGGGGAGAAACCTACCACAATGGAACCTGATCGACACGCCCGGTCACGTGGACTTTACCTATGAGGTCAGCCGTGCATTGTACTCCTGCGAAGGGGCGCTGCTGGTGGTCGATGCAACGCAGGGCGTGGAGGCGCAAACTCTGGCCAATCTCTACCTGGCGCTGGAAGCCGACCTGGAGATCATCCCGGTGATCAACAAGATCGACCTCCCCTCGGCGCGCCCGGATGAAATCGCAGAGGAACTGGAAGACCTGCTTGGCATCGCTGCGGAAGACATGCTCCAGGTGAGCGCCAAAACGGGCAAAAATGTGGAGTCCATCCTGCAAGCTGTGGTGGACCGGGTGCCGCCACCCAAAGGCGAAACAGAGGCTCCGTTGCGGGCGCTGATCTTTGACAGCCACTACGATAGCTATAAAGGCGTGGTGGCCTACATCCGCGTTTTTGATGGCAAAGTGACCAAGAAAGACATTTTCCGCATGATGGCGACCAATGCTGTCGTGGAACCCGTCGAGATCGGCATCCTGGCCCCACGGATGAAGGTTGTGGACGAGATTCCTACCGGGAGCGTGGGCTATATTGCTACCGGCCTCAAAACGGTGCTGGAATGCCGGGTGGGGGATACGGTTACGCTCAAGACGAACGGCGCCAAGGAGCCCTTGCCGGGTTATCAAAAAGCCAAGCCGATGGTTTTTGCGGGGTTCTACCCGGTCGAGGGCGAGGATTACGGCGCCCTGCGCGATGCGCTGGACAAGCTCCAACTGAATGACGCTGCCCTGAGCTTCGAGCCAGAAACCTCCCAGGCGCTCAATTTTGGGTTTCGGGTGGGCTTTCTGGGCCTGTTCCACATGGATATTGTGCAGGAACGCGTCGAGCGCGAATATAACCTGGACATCCTGGCGACCGCGCCCAATGTGGAATACGAGGTCATGCTGAATACTGGCGAGCTGTTGCGGATTGATAGCCCGGCCTTGTTGCCAGATGAAAATGAGGTGACTTCCATCGCGGAACCGTGGATGGAAATTCAGGTGTTTGCGCCGGATACCTTCATCGGCCCCATCATGGAACTCATCACCACCAAGCGCGGCATTTATCGCAACATGGAATACCTGGATAAATCTCGCGTGATGATCACGGCAGAAGTGCCGCTGGGCGAGTTGATCATCGACTTCTACGACCGCCTGAAGTCGATCAGCAAAGGCTACGCCAGCCTGGATTACCAGTTTAAGGAATATCGGGTGGAAAACCTGGTGAAGCTGGATGTGCTGGTCAACAACGAGCCAGTCGATGCCCTGGCGATGATTGTGCACCGGGACCATGCCTACCACAAGGGCCAGAAGCTGGTCACCCGGCTCAAGGACCTCATCCCCCGCCAGCAGTTTGTGGTGCCGATCCAGGCGGCGGTCGGCAAGCGGGTGATTTCCAGGGCCAACGTCAAGGCCTTGCGCAAGGACGTGCTGGCCAAGTGCTACGGCGGCGACATCACGCGCAAGAAGAAACTGCTGGAAAAGCAGAAAAAAGGCAAGAAGCGCATGAAGATGATTGGCACAGTAGAAGTGCCGCAAGAGGCCTTCATGGCGGTGCTGAGCCTGGACGACGAATAGCCCTGGGCCAGGCGTGGGTCATCTTTCCGCAAGCGTCAGGTGATATTCCTCGATGCGTTGCGGAAGATGATCTCATCATAGGCTGGGTAGAGGCTGGCCAGCCGTGCCTGGTGGTGCAGCGGCGGATAGACCTTGCCCTTGATGGTGCGCCAGTTGGCGTCCGCCAGTTCAATCCAGATGTCTGGGCGCAACATCGGCGGCTCCAGGTCATAGAGCAGCCGCCCAAAAGCGCGCCTTGGTAGCTCTGCATTAGCGATGACCTCGCCATACAGCTCCGCCAAGGGGCGGTTGCTAGGCTGTAACACAGAGCGGGCCTGCGGGACCAGGGCCGCGACCTGTTCTGCCTGAACACCGCAACGGGCCAGCACGCGCCCCAGGTGTTTGGGGCCAATCTCCGCGTAGTAGCCATAATCCAGCACTACGGGCACATAATGCTGCGTTTGTGTGCCATTGGGCAGGGTTTGCGTAAAGGTGAGCGGCTCGCCATTCGGTTGCACCAACGCCCCACCGTTACCGCCGTGCGCGTCTGCGACGCTCGCGCCGAGGCTGGCCAGGGCGGCTTCGAGCAAATCTCCGGCGGCATTGGCCAGTTGCCGATTAAGCCGGGTGGCGTTGAAGGGGATTACCTCCGGCAGCAACTGGCAATGCAAAACCGCTGGTTGCCCGCTGGCCTGGGCGACCTGACCATCTGGGGCATGGAAAACGAGCTTGGTTGTATGGCGCGGCAACAGAAACAGGTCCGAAAGCAGCAAGGGATAGGCGGGGTCGCGCAGTGGCTCATTTTCGGCATCCAGAGCCACATCAAAGGGGCGCGGGTGACCGGGCCTGCCCAGGACGTTCGGCACATGGTGATCTGGAACCAGCCGTAGCACGCGGCGAAGGTCAGCGCGCTGGGAGGCGGAGGGCAGGGGGGCTTGCGTATGGCCCAGCACCACTGCATAGCCACCATTGCCGAGGAGCTGCACCTGGCTAAAGCCATAGCGGTAGGCGATCTGGGCGAGGACTTCCGCCAGGGGCAGTGCTTCTGAGGCGAGCGGCAGGGGGTGTTCGGCAGCCAGTTCAAAAATCGTCGCGGCTTGTGGGACCTGCGCCCCCGCAGCAAACAGGAATTCGTCATCCAGCATCCGCCGATAGCGGTTGAGGATGCCAGCCACCTGGCGTGTGAGCTCCAGCAGTTGAGGGCCAATCGAAGCGGACACCGTTAGTATCTCCTTGACTTTTGCCTGGAGTGTAAACACCCCAGCCCGTGTTATTCCGTTCTTTTTCTGGTATCTTTCCGCAGAGGGAGAACCGGAGGTTGCGCGATGGCTACCTTACCAAAATCAAACCCTGTGGGGGCGCCTGGCGAGCCGCCTGGAAAACTGGATGCTGCGGCACCAGGTCGAAATCCTGGCGGTGCTGCTGATCCCCTATCTGGTTTATCGTCTCTATCGCTTTGTGTTGCCGCTGATGGTGGCAGAAGATTTTGAATATCACGTGGTGTATGCGCTGGAAATGCGCGCAGCAGGGCGGCTGATGGTGCCGCACTTTATGTACCATATCCTGATCATCGCCCTGGATGCACGCTATGGCGTATGGTTGAGCCGCTTTTGGTATTACACGCCCGCGATATGGGCGCTCATGTTGCTGAGCGTGGTCCTGTTCGGGCTGTTGCGGAGCGCCTTTCCCAGGCCGCTGAGCTACCCGGCAGGCCTGGCGCTGGGGGGGCTGACGCCAACCCTGGGGGCGGCAGAACAGTTATCGCCTGCTGGTGATTCTGATGAGCGGGTTTATGCTGCTGGGCATGTTGATCACCCGGCAGCCCAAGCGCATTCTGCTGTTCTTCTTTGTGCTGGCGATCCCGTTTAACCTGCGCTTCACGCCCTTTGTCGATAATCTTGCCTATCACTCAGGCGGTGCGCCGCCTGCGGTGCTGATTTATGTTTATGACTTCCCGCTGATTGGCCTGCTGGGGTTGTTCCTGCTGGAGATCACGCTGCATCGTAAGCCGCTGCGTTTTGGCGTTGTTGACCTGCTGGCGGTGCTGTTCATTTTGTGGAATGTGGTCGGGATTTTTCGGTCTGTGGATGTCACCCTCAGCCTGTATGAGAGCTTCCGCATCTTCAAGCTCTACCTGGCTGGATATATCGTCATGCTTT
>JAAUUD010000064.1 GCA_012031655.1 Anaerolineae bacterium
CTGGAAGTTGCGCGTTGATGTAGAGGCGGCCCATTTGTAGCAGATCTGGCAAAGCCAAGACGGAGATCAAGGCAGAGTCCTTCAGCATGGCGATGAAGTCGTTGCCCAGCGGCGGCAGCACGATGCGCACCGCCTGCGGCAGCACCACATGCCGCATGATCTGCCGATAGTTCAGGCCCAGGCTCCGCGCTGCTTCGATCTGCCCGCGCGGGATCGATTGGATGCCAGCGCGGAAGACCTCCGCCAGAAACGCGCCATAGCCAATCGCCAGGCCCAGCACGGCTTCGGCCAGAAAGCTCTCCTCGCCCAGGATGAGCACTTCGACCTCGTTAATGCTGCTGTAGAAGCCCTGGGTTACCACGCCTATCGGGATCTCCACCCGGCCCAGGATGGAAAGGGTTTCGGTGTCGCGGATGATGGGCCCCACCACGAAGGCAAAAAAGAGCAGCAGCACCAGCAAAGGCACGCCACGGATCAGCTCCACATAGAAGGTGGCGCCGTGGAAAAGCAAGGGATTGCTGGAGACGCGCATCAGGCCCACCAGCAGGCCGATGATCAGCGCCAGGCTATAGGCTGTTACCGTCACGAGGAGCGTTAGCCAAATGCCCTGGTTGCAGCCGCGCAGGTTATCCAGGGCGCAGACACGCGGCGCCCGCCGCAGCGCTTGGACGTCCTCGGCGGGCAATTCCACCACCACCGGCGCCACGGTTTCGAGCAGGATGCCGTCGTCGGTTTGGCCCAGGATGCGCCCCGCCAGGGTGGCCTCATCTTCTTCTACACGGATGAGGCAGGTGCCTTCATCCTCCACGCGGCAGTTAGGCGGGGTGCGTTCGTCGCTGATGATGTTACGCTTGAAGACCTCCACCGCAGCGCTCTCTCCAGTTGGGATGATGCGCACCGCGCGGTTGGTTTCCAGGCTCAGTTCGCCTTCGGTGATAGCGCCACGCTGCTGGACAAAGGTCCCCTGAAAATCGGTGCAGCGCGGGTTGGCGCTACGGTCGCATTCCACCAGGCCCGTATCCAGTCCGATGATCCGTTCCGTGGGCACAAAGGCGGTCTCCTGGTCCACGGTGCGGACGCGGATTTGGCCGTCTTCGCGCCCAATTTCCGTGCCCACCACCCGGTCCCGAAAGAGCGCCCGCGTGACCTGGCCCTGGTAGCAGGGGGTTTCCTCGTCCGGGGTGCATTCCAGGGTTTCCAGGCGGCGGAGGCGGTTCGGGCGGACGGTTTCTTCGTAGCCATCGGTGTGCCGGATCAGCACATCTTCGCGGGCCAGCAAGCCCTGCCGCAGCACGTAGGGGACCTCAAAAGTCACGATGGTGCCGGTGAGGTCTTCGCAGCCAGGGTTGCGGATAGGGTTACAGGCCAGCGTGCCCGCTTCGCGGTTCAGGATGGCTTCTTCTGGGACCACCGCCACACCGCCACCGGGCAAATCCACGATGTTGCCCAGTGCCCGCGCGACGCCCTGCTGTTCCAGGGTGCCATCCGGGGTTTCGCTGGGTTGGGCCGGGCTACGAAAGGTGATGATCTCGCCAAATTCGTCCAGACAATTCGGCTCGGCGGCCTGGTCGCAGGGCAGGGTGCCAGCTTCGCGCAGGGTGATCTCGCTCAGCGGGACGGTGATGCGCTCGCCTGCCGGGGTGGTCAGCAAAACCTTCTGTGCCACCACCAGGACCTGCTCATCCACTTCGTAAACCACGTCAAAACGGTCCTCGGTGGTCCATTGGGGGTTATCCAGCATGGACCAGAGGATGTCCTGATAGCGTTCGGAGCGGGCGATTTCGTAGCCAGCATAGACAAAGAGCAACAGAAGCAAAAGGGCCCACCACGGCAGCCCCAGCAGGCGGTGGCGTACCCGTTTGGCGAGGGGAGGCTGGGGCGGCAGCGCAGGTGGGGGGGGGCGCAGCAGGCGTCTCATCAACCATCAGGCGTGTCCTTTCTGTGGAGTTCGGCGCGGGGGACAGGCCCGCTCAGTAAAAAAGGACGCTGGACAGAGGGGCCAGCGTCCTGAACGATCATGGCAAGCGAGCGCGCTATTCAGCCACCGAGCAGATGAGCCAGGTGCCGTCTTCCTGCTCCACCAGGGTCACGTCGGTGATGCCGACCTGGCTCAGCAGGACGTTCACAGGCAGCGGGGTTTCGGTGTCGCCGCTGATCAGCACGATCTGGCCGCCGGGGATCACCGTGGCCACGCCATCGGCTTCTTCCACTTCCAGCTCCAGGCCAGAGACATCGGCGGCCAGGCCCACCAGCGAGGCCATGGGTCTGTTCGTCAAAGAGCACGGCGTTTCCGTGTCTTCTTCGCAAACGAAAGCCAGCAGGTCTTCTGGTGCAGGTTCGCTAAAGACGGTGGACACCCAACCCATGACCACGCCTTCGGGGGTGCTAAAGTCCACTTCCATCATGCCCATGTCTTCATCCATCGGCATGAACATAGCAGGCGGCTCGGTGTCGAACCATTCCATGAAGATTTCGGCATATTCCCCGCTGGCGATGACGTTGGCCAGCGAGACGTTCAGCGTATCCAGCAGGTCCGTCAGTTCGGGGTTCACGGCAATGCCATAGAACTCATCCGTGAGCGGCTCGCCCACGATCACGGCTTCCAGGTCCGGGTTGTTGGCGATGATGTCGGCGCTGGTGGGGCCATCGTTGATGATGGCGTCAATTTCGCTTTCGCCCAGCGCCTGGAAGGCCAGGGTAATTTCATCAAAGCGCACCACTTCGACCCCGTCAATTTCGCTGGCGAATTCATCGCCAGTGGTGCCCAACTGAACGCCCACGCGCAGGCCAACCAGGTCTTCAGGGGTTTGGACCTCTTCGGCCAGGTCTGCACGCACGGCAATTCGCCTGGCCCGCGTTAAAGTAAGGCTCGGTGAAGTTCACTTCTTCTTCCCGTTCCGGGGTGATGGTGGCCGCCGAGATGACCACATCGAACTCGCCCTGGGCCAGCGCGGTGAAGATGCCATCCCAGCGGGTGTTCACGAACTCGATCTCCAGGCCTGCATCTTCCGCAATCGCGGTGAACAGGTCAATGTCAAAGCCGACGATGTTGCCATCTTCGTCCACGCTTTCGAAGGGCGGATATTCCGCATTGGTGCCGATGACGATCACTTCATCATCGTCCTGCGCCAGGGTGGGCAGGGCGGTCGTCACCGAGAACAGCAGCACGACGACCATCAAACAAGCTATGAGTTTGCGATTCATCTACATAGACTCCCTTTAAGTTCCTCAAAAAAGCCGTTGACTGGATATGCCGACCTAAATATACCGAGATTCTGAAGAGATTAAAAATGTTTCACATGGGTATTCTAGACAAAAGCCCGCTAAACTCTGGTGGGCGGCGCCATGCAGGGCCGCGCGATGATGATGGGCAACAAGGAAAAAGGCGGATGCTGACGAGCTTAAGAGACAAAGTGGTGCTGGTGACGGGATCGGCGCGGCGGGTGGGGCGGGCGATTGCCCTGGCCTTTGCCCGCGAGGGGGCCCATCTGGTGATCCACCACAGCAACTCGGCAGAGGCGGCAGCCCAGACCGTGCGCGAGATCGAAGCCTTGGGCGTGCGGGCGCTGGCTGTGCAGGGCGATCACCGCGACCCAGCCCAGATTGCGCGCAATTTTGGCGAGGCACACGCGCACTTTGGGCGGCTGGACGTGCTGGTGAACAGCGCAGGGGCCTTCCCCCTGGAGGATTTTCTGGAAATTGATGCAGCGGCCTGGCAGCAGGTGGTGGACCTGAACCTGAGCGCGCCCTTCTTTTGCACCCAGCACGCCGCCCGGCTGATGCAAGTGCACGATGGCGGCGTGATCATCAACATCGGGGATAACTCTGGCCGGCGCCCCTGGAAGGCGCGCCCGCACCACAGCATCACCAAGGCGGCGGTGGTCATGCTCACCGAGGTCTCTGCGCTGGCGCTGGCGGAACACCGTATTCGGGTGAACTGTGTGGTGCCGGGGCCTGTGCTGCGGGCCGAGAAAATTTCGGAAGAACGCTGGGAACGCGTGATTGGCGGTGCTCTGCCGCTGGGCCGCCCCGGCGACCCCGATGATGTGGCGCGGGCCTGCGTGTTTCTGGCCAGCAACGACTTCATCACCGGGGCGGTGTTGGGCGTGGATGGGGGCGAGTTTCTGCAAGATCGGCAGGAATTGGCCAGCGAGCAATAGGTGCGCTTCAGTCGTCCTCGTCGCTATCAATGTAGCTCGCGGGGTCTACCTGGGTGGCTTCCAGAAAATCGAGCATGGCCTGACCCGTAATAAAGACACGCCGCATCCCGTTGGGCTGGCTGGCCCGCAACTGGCCAGAGGCAATCAGGCGGCGCACGGTGCTCAGGCTGATGTTAAGCACTTCGGCGGCCTCCAGACGAGAATAGACGCGCAGGGGTTCGATAGGTGGGCGAGAGAGGTGATGAGTCATCGCAACAAAGACCATGAAAGAATCGCGGCGGGGCTAATCATCCGCCAGGGCTTCGGGATGGTGGCGCTGGAGCCAGTTTTCTAGCAGGGCCAGGAAGTAACCATGGGTTTCTGGATTGAGTAGCGGGGTGGGATTACAGACTTCCAGCATCACCCAGCGTTGCACTGCGACTGCGTCTGAAAAATCCGCGCCCCAGAAGAGGCCCGGCGCGCCAAACCGCACTTCAATGTGCACATGGAACCCGGCGGCGTCGCCAGAGATTCCCATGTTGGCTAGCGTTGTGGTGGCATCGACCTGTTGCCCCTGGATCACGTAAATATCCTGCAAGTGGGCATATAGCGAGTAAAAGGACATGTATTCGTTGACGGGGTGCTCTAGCACCAGCACGCCGCCATAGCCAAAGTTGTGCTGCCAGCGTGCCGAGCGGATTTGCCCCTGGGGCTGGCCACCATCTGCCCAGCACGCCACACAGGGGTGCACAGCGGTCACGATGCCCGGCCCTAACGGGTGTATCGGTTTAAGGGTGCCGGTCATGGCGGCGTCAAAGTCGGTGAAGTCTACGCCAAAATGCGGTCCGCCGCGTTCGGGGTCCATGTAGCGGCCTTTGTTGGGGATGTAGTAGGGTTCATCCATGGGGCTGGCCACAAAAGCCGAGAGTTGGTCGGTTTCGCTGCCCAGGTCCAGCACGCTCCACCCCAAAGCCGGGTTGGGTTGCGTGATGGGCCGGGGCGTGGGAGGATCGGCCTGGCAGGCACGCCCCACACAAGGTTGGGGTGGGCGCGTAAAAGCACTCCCACACAGCAGAATGAGCATCCCTAGCAGCCAATAGTGCCGCACGTCCCCTCTTCCCCCCTGCCAATTTAACGGAAAATACCCCCGGCGTGACTCGAACACGCGCACATGGTTTAGGAAACCACTGCTCTATCCGCCTGAGCTACGGGGGCATGCTTTCTGCCTTCAAGTATAGGGGTGGGGGCTGGCCTGGCAAGCATGTGCCCGGGCTCTGCACAAAAAAACGCGGCCCCACGGGCGCATGTGCGCCCGTGGGGCCAGTGGAGGTGAGGGGAGTCGCACCCCTGTCCGCAACAACCGAATAGCACCCGTCTACATGTTTAGTCTGCGGATTTGGGTTTTCGCGGCGGGAAACCCCAGCAGACTTGGGTATGACCCGACCCCTAGCCGATAGGTCTTTGCGGAGCCGTATCGGCGTCAGCCCCGCGCAGTCCGGTATTGATGACGCCCGTCAATCTCCCCGACCGGACACGAAGAGGACGGACGGCCCAGCTATGGTGCTGAGCTGCTTAGTCTAGCCGGGATTAGGCGGCGAGAGCGTAAGCATTGTTGCCATTGTTGGCATTTATGGTTTGCCCCAGATTTAGGAGGTAGAGCAACTCCACATGCAGGATGTACCCTAATCGCCACGTCGAAGCTAATTCACCCCCATACACCCTCTATTCTACTAAATTTCTTTAAAGCCTAGAAGGGGCAATGGGCTACGCCGGGTCAGGGGAGGTGAGCCGTGGGGGAGCATCCCGCGCCCCTGCCCTTGACCCTCTCTATCTGGCCAGTATAATCTTTGCGGGTTGAAACACGGGAGATTTGCCTTTGTTCAAGGTCGCGCGGGCGCGTTTTAGCGTCTTCAACCAAATCCTCATTGATGTGCAGGCCTGGGGATTTTCGCAAGTCTTTTACTACACCATCATGGTGCCGTTTGGGTTGGGCGTGCGCTTGCTGGGCGATCCCCTTTCGCTCAAGAACGGGGCGCATTGGCGCGAACGCGAACCCGTGGGCACCACGCTCGAAGACGCGCAAAGGCAGGGCTAAGCCATGTATATCCTGGGAATTTCTTGCTACTACCACGACGCCGCTGCGGCGCTATTGCGAGATGGGGAGCTGGTGGCCGGGGCGCAGGAAGAGCGCTTTAGCCGCAAAAAACACGATAGCGGCTTCCCCACGCAGGCCGTTGACTTCTGCTTGAGCGAAGCACGCATCGCGGCGCGCGACCTGGACTATGTGGTGTTCTATGAAAAGCCGCTGGTCAAGTTCACGCGCATTTTGCTGAACGCGCTGGGCACCTATCCGCGTAGCGCGGAAGTCTGGCGCGAGGCCATGACCGTCTGGATGAGCGATAAGCTGTGGATCAAGACCCACATTGAGAATCGGCTGGGCGTGGCGGGGCGCAAGGTCCTGTTCTGCGACCACCACATGAGCCACGCCGCCAGCGCCGTCTTGCGGCCCCCTTTGAAGATGCTCCGCTGTGCTCACGGTGGATGGGGTCGGCGAGTGGACCACCACCGCCATTGGCGACGCCACCACCAGCTTTACGGATGGCAGCAAGAACAAGATCAGCCTGTTTGCCGAACAGCGCTACCCACACTCGCTGGGCCTGCTCTATTCCGCCTTTACCGCCTTCCTGGGCTTTAAGGTGAACAACGGCGAGTACAAAGTGATGGGCATGGCGCCCTATGGCGAGCCGAAGTACGTCGAAGAGGTCTACAAGCTCATCGACGTGAACGACGATGGCAGCTTCAAGCTACGGATGGAGTATTTCGACTTCCATCAATCGCCCACGCGCACCATCGGGCGCCGCTTTCTGGACCTGTTCGGTGAACCGCGCGAGGCAGAGAGCCTGTTCTTCACACGTAACGCCAACCCGGAACTGGCCACCAGCACCGCCGCCATGGAGAAAAACCAGTATTACGCCGATGTGGCGTCCAGCGTGCAGCGCGTGACCGAAGGACATCCTGCTGCGGGCGGCCAACGAACTCCACCGCCGCACCGGCAAGCCGAATTTGGTAATGGCTGGCGGCGTGGCGCTCAACAGCGTGGCCAACTATCGCTTGCTCATGGAAACCCTTTCGAGAACCTGTACATCCAGCCTGCCGCCGGGGATGATGGCGGGGCACTGGGGGCGGCGCTGTGGGTGCACCACATCGTGCTGGGCAACCCGCGCCGCTTTGTGATGCGCCATGCCTACTACGGCAAGGAATACGGCCCGGATGAGATCAAAGCCTTTCTGGACCGCAAGGGCGTCGCTTACCAGACCTTCCAGAACGACGACGCCATGCTTGATAAAGTGGCGCAGATGCTCACCGAGGGCAAGGTGATTGGGCTGTATCAGGGGCGCTTTGAGTGGGGGCCGCGTGCATTGGGCAACCGGAGCATCCTGGCGGACCCTCGCCGCGAGGAAATGAAGAACATCGTCAACACCAAGATCAAGTTCCGCGAGCCTTTCCGCCCCTTTGCGCCCGTGGTGCTGGATGAAATCGCCCATCACTACTTTGAGCTGCCCCAGCAAAACGACCTCTATCCCCCGCAGTTCATGCTGATGGTGACGCCAGTCAAAGAAGACAAGATGGAGGAGGTCCCCAGCCACCACCCACCAGGGCGGCACTGGGCGCCTGCAAACCATCACCCAAGAAACGAACTACCGTTACTACGAGATCGTGCGGCGCTTTGGCGAGAAAACCGGCACGCCCGTGGTGCTGAACACCTCGTTCAACCTGCGCGGCGAGCCGATGGTCACCACGCCGGATAACGCCTGGTTTACCTTCAGCACGAGCGGCATTGATGCGCTGGCCTTTGGGCCGTACCTGGTGGAAAAGTAAGGGCAAGAGCAAGGACAGGGTTAAGATGATGAAACAGCGGGTGAATGATCTGGTTTCCCGGCTGGGAATCGTGGGTGAATTGATGGCGTTTTTGTGGCGCGCGAAGATGTGGTGGCTCATCCCGATGGTGGTGGCGCTGCTGGTCTTTGCCGTGATCTTGATCCTGGCTACGGCTAGCCCTGCTGGGCCGATGATCTACACACTCTTCTAAACAGACCCGGATTGCATGCTCTGGCCCTGGGTGACTGGGGTGTGCCCCTGTGGGGAGGTCCTGATTTATGCTGGCTGATTTTTACGACTTGTCGCAAGCCGAGCGGATGGTGTATGTGTTCCTGGCCAGTTGCGTGCTGGGGTTGGTGCTGGGGGTGTTCCTGCAACGCTCCTCGGTGCGGCGGATGCCCGTGCGCGGTGGCCTGCCGGCGCAGTTTTTCCACTACCTGGCCGCGTCAGCGATTGCCGTGCTGATCCCTGGCCTGGTGCTGGGGATCCTCTAGCCAGCTGGCTTTTTGCGCATGCTGGTGATGGGCCTGAGCTTTGGCGCGCTGACCTGGCTCTTTTTGCTGGCCTACGCGTTCTTTGAGCAACGCGCCCCCGCCCTGGTGGAGCCAGCAGCGCGCATCGAACTGGACTGAGCGGGAATCAAACGGCCCTCGCCGACCTGGGGCAGAGGGCCGCTTTGCTTGCTGCGCGGTGTTTAAAGGTCGTCCAGATCGCCTTTGCGGACGGCTTGCTCAAAAGCACGTCCCAGCGTCAGAATTTCGTGCACCCACAGCGCGACCTCATCTTCATCCAGATGTTTAGACATCACCTCGAAGAGCGCCTCGGGCATGTCGCTCATAATCTCTGTCGTCAGGCAGGCCAGGGCTTGCATCTCTGAGGGGCGCGCATAGGGGGGATCGCCATCCAGCGTATCCAGGTACCATTTTTGGATAATTGGGTGAATCTGGTCGCAGGCTGAGGTGGTTTGCTGGCTCAGGATCTCTTCCGCCAGGCGGTCCAGGTCTTCCAGCCAGTCCAGGTCGTGGTTGTTATTCCCCATAGCTCACCTTTACTTGTTGCGTTCGTTGGGCGCTTCGGAATACTAGCACAATTGCCAGCAACAGAAAAATTGGCTCCACAGAGAACTTAAAGCGCATGTTCTCGCCGAACTCCAGCCATGTCGAAACCCCTGATGTGTATGTGATCATAACAAAGGCGGCGAAAATTGCACCGTCGGCGCGCCAATGGGCCAGCCAGCGCCGCCAGTCCAGCCCCGCAGGTGCGGATAGCCGCCACGCCATACACGCCCAGCACCAGCGGAAAGGCCAGCGCCTGCACGGAACACAACGCGCCCGGCGCCAGGCCCAGCCAGCGTTCCAGGCGCTCGGTCAGGGCCTGGCCATACAGGTAGCGCGTGTAGAGGCGGGTGTGCAGGGGGATTTTCTCTGCTTCCCAAGTCAGGCGGGCATAGCTGGTGGCGGTGGGGCAGTTGAACAGGCTGTAGGCGCGGTGGACGGTGCCCAGGTAGTGCCGTGGATGGTGCCGGATGAGCCGGAGCGCGTTCTCCCCGTAGCGTTGGGAGATGGCCGGATAGTTGATGTTGTGGTAGTCGTCCTGGGCCAGCACCGGGACGGTTGAGGTGCGTGCATAGCCCTGGTTGGCAAAGTGCGAAGGCGGGTAGAACTCGCCGGGGTTATCGCGCACAAAGGGGTCGATCACGCCCTGCGCGGCGAGTTCCTCAAAATCTTCGGCGGTGTAGCCCTGGCGGGCGATCTTCCACAGGTTGGCGCCGGACCAGCTACTGCTCCCGAAAAAGCCAAATTCCCCCCAGTTTTTGGCGTACCAGCCCACTGCCAGCAGGCTGATCAAGCCCCCCAGAAGGAGCACCCGCCGCCAGCGTGCCCCGGCCAGCACCGCCGCAAAGGGCAGCGCCCCGGCCAGCAGCAGCAGGTGGTAGAGGCTGCGCGTCAGGATGAGCAGGGTCAGTACCAGCACAAAGCCCAACAGCCAGGCCACTGGCGCTCTGGCCGGGCCTGTTGGGGCGGGCAGTGCTTGCGCCAGGCAAAACACCGCCGCCATGATCCAGAAGGTGGTCAGGAGCGTATAGAAGCTCTCCGCGTGGTAGAGGTAAATATCCACATTAAGTGCGTAGAGCAGCCCGATGGCCCAGGCCAACCCGCCCCGCCCTGTGATGCGGCGGGCGGTGCTGTAGAGCATGGCCACGGTTGCCGCACTCAGCGCGATATCGCCCCAGTGCAGTGCCTCCAGAAAACGCGCCCCGAAAAGCGTGTAGAGCAGGTAGCCATAGAGGTTGAAAAAGGGGCGGTTGCGCGTGCAGGTGATAGAGGCTGCCCAGGGGGTCTTCCGCCAGCAGCGGCATGGGGAGTGTTTGCCAGTAAATGTCCCAGCGCCAGCTGGGCCCGAGCCAGGGTTGTGTATCGTAGTCGCCAAAGCTGAGTTGTGTTTTGTAAGCCCAGGCCAGGCCCACGTGCAGGCAGCAGAGGCTTAGCAGGGGCAACCAGCGCCCTAACCGGATACGAATTTGGGCCATTCTGGGCGACATACCATCTTCTCAGGTTTGACAAAGGATAGGCTATAGTACAATATCGGTGTGAAAAGCAGAAGGGATGATCGCGTGACAGACCAACTCGAGCAAACGGCACCTACCCCAGCCACCACCGAGACCCCCCTGCCGAAGTTGCGCCCTCGGCCTTCCCTGAAGCCGCTCCCGCCAGCCCGGAGCAGCTTGCCGCTGAACCGATTGACCTGCGCGCACCTCAGCTCTATATCAACCGCGAACTGAGCTTGCTGGAGTTCAACCGGCGCGTGCTGGAAGAAGCCATGACCGAAGACAACCCCCTGCTGGAGCGGGTTAAGTTCATGGCGATTTTCTCCAACAACATGGACGAATTTTTCATGACCCGCGTGGCAGGCCTCTGGAGCCAGGTGGATGCAGGGGTGGCTGATGTGCCCGCCGATGGCATGTTGCCCACAGAACAGCTCGATGCTATCCGGCGGGTGGTGCTGGAACTTATGCAGCGGCAGCGCGAGCATTACCATAACGTGCTGCTGCCGGCGCTAGAAGCCCATGGTGTGCGCGTGCTGAAGGTCGAACAGCTCTCGCGCATGGAACGGCGGGCGGTGGATAAGTACTTCCGCGAGGCGATTTTTGCTGTGTTAACGCCCTTAGGCGTGGACCCCGGGCGGCCCTTCCCGTTCATCTCCAACCTCAGCCTGAGCCTGGCAGTGATCTTGCAGGATAGCAACGGGCGCCAGCGCTTTGCACGCATCAAAATTCCTACGGGTGTCATCCCGCGCGTGATCTCCATGAAGACCATCCTGGAACACGTGGACCGCGACCAGCCAGAAGGGACAGAGAACAGCTTCTTGTTTCTGGAAGACATCATCGCGGCCAACCTGGCAGCGCTCTTTCCCGGGATGACCATTCTGGAAAGCCACCTGTTCCGCGTGACGCGTGATGCAGACATCGACATCGCAGAAGAGGAAGCCTCTGACCTGCTCGAAACCATCGAAACTGGCTTGCGGATGCGCCCCTTTGGGCAGGTCACGCGCCTGACGGTCAGCGAATCCATGCCGGAATGGCTGCGCCTGCAACTGATGGAAAACCTGCGCATCCCCAAGAGCCGGTTGTATGTGATGCAGCCGCCGCTGGGCATGGCGGGCCTCTTTGCGCTGTATGGTGCGGTGAATGCCCCGATCCTGCACGACCCGGGCTTCATCGCTTATCGCTCGCCCATGCTGGCGCAGGGCAATGATATCTTTGCGGCCATCCGCGAGCGCGACATCTTGCTGCACCACCCTTACGACTCCTTCTCGCCCGTGGTGGAGTTTGTGCAGCAAGCCGCCCGCGACCCCCGCGTGCTGGCCATCAAGTGCACGCTCTATCGGTTGGGCAAAAATTCGCCCATCGTCAACGCGCTGCTCGAAGCCCGCGCTAACGATAAGCAGGTTTCGGCATTGGTGGAACTCAAAGCTCGCTTTGATGAGGAAAACAACATCACCTGGGCCCGCGCGTTAGAAGCCCAGGGCGTGCATGTGATCTATGGCTTTCAGGGCCTTAAGACCCATAGCAAGATTATGCTGGTGGTGCGGCAGGAAGCCGATGGCCTGCGCAGCTATGTTCACCTGAGCACGGGCAACTATAACCCCACCACCGCGCGCATTTACTCGGACCTGGGCGTGTTTACGTGCCGGGAAGACCTGACGAACGATGCGCTTTTGCTGTTCAACCGCCTGACCGGTTTTGGCCCGTCCACGGAGTATAAAAAGCTGCTGGTGGCGCCGGAGTATCTGCGGTCGTCGCTGGTGGCGTTGATTGACCGGGAAATTGAACACGCCCAGGCCGGGCGTGCTGCCCGCCTGGTCTTCAAGATGAACTCGCTGGTGGATGCGCGCATTATCCGCAAGCTGTACGAAGCCTCACAAGCGGGCATCCCGATTGACTTGATCGTCCGGGGCATTTGTTGCCTGCGCCCAGGGATGCGAGGGATCAGCGAAAACATCCGTGTGACCAGCATCGTGGGGCGCTTTCTGGAGCACACCCGCATCTACTACTTCCGCAACGGTGGCGAAGAAGAAATCTACATGGGCAGCGCAGACATGATGCCCCGCAATCTGGATCGGCGGGTAGAAACGGTGTTCCCGGTGGAGTCGCCCGCGCTCAAGATCGAACTGCGCGATGTGATCCTGGATAAACAACTCTCAGACACGCACAAGGCGCGCCTGTTGCAAAGTGATGGCACCTATATTCGGCGGTTGCCTGCGCCAGGCGCGGCCCCCTTTGATAGCCAGAGCTGGTTCATTGAGCAAACGAAAAGCGAGCTATAACCCATGTCTGAAGTGCAAAGCCTGATTGTTCAGGCCAAGAAGGCGTACGCCTCCAGGGACAAAGAGAAGGCCAAAGACCTGCTGCTGAAGGCCATTGACCTGGACGAGCGCAACGAGAGCGCCTGGATGCTGATGACCGCCGTGGCAACCACGCTGGATGAGCAACTCATCTGCCTGGAAACGTGCTGCGGATCAACCCCAACAACGAAAAAGCCCAACAGGCCCGCGAGAAAATCTACCAGAAGCAAGGGCGCACGCCGCCCCCGCTGGATGCCCCACCCCC
>JAAUUD010000065.1 GCA_012031655.1 Anaerolineae bacterium
CTGCTGTTGCGCCCGGCCACCTACCACGCCCTGGTGGGGTTTGCCCGCGCCACGCTGGAAGCCCAGGGCACGCTCTCGGTGGCCGCCCTGCGCGACCACTTCCAGACCACGCGGCGCATCGCCCTGCCCTTTATGGACCACCTCGAAGCGGTGGGCATCACCCGGCGGGCAGAGGATGGGCACCATTTGCTGGCGCCGCGCTGGGGTGACCTGCTCGGCTGATCTGGTATAATCTGCAATGGGAGTGCATCGGTCCCGGTGGGCTGCCCGGTCTTCAAAACCGGTGGCGCGGTGTACAGAACGCCGCGCGGTGGGTTCGACTCCCATGCATTCCCGACTCCCATTGGGCTATCCACAGGGGATGGGGCAGGAAAGGCCGCCACATGAGCCGGGTTTTCATCAGCTACCGCCGCCAGGATAGCGAAGGCTACGTGGGGCGGCTCTACGACCACCTGAGCCAGCACCTGCGCCCGGAAGACCTTTTTATTGACGTGGACAGCCTGCAACCTGGCGTGGACTTTGTGCAGGCGCTGGAAGATGCGGTGGCCCGCTGCGACATCCTGCTGGCCATCATCGGGCCACAGTGGCTCTCGGTCGTTGATGGCGAGGGCCAGCGCGCCTGGACCAGTGGAACGACTTTGTCCGCATTGAGATTGCCAGCGCGCTCCGCATGAACAAGCATGTGGTGCCGGTGCTGGTGCAGGGTGCACGGATGCCCACCCCCCACGAATTGCCCGAAGACCTCATCCCGCTGGCGCGGCGGCAGGCGGTCAGCCTGTCGCACAAGGGGTTTGCCTACGATGTCGAAAAGCTGGCCGCGCAGCTCCGCCAGTTGATCCAGCCCGCGCCGCGCCAGCGCAGCACCCCGGAGGTGCTGAGCGCCAAGGCCGAGGCGCTCAAGCAACTGCGGCTGGAATTGCTGAACTTCAAAGACTCGCCCCTGTACGCGCATCGCGTGGCGATGGGCTACCTGCCCGCGCTGGGCGACGGCAACCCGGATGCACAAATCATCTTCATTGGCGAAGCGCCCGGCAAAACCGAGGTCGAACAGGGCCTGACCTTCATCGGCGCCTCTGGCGAAGTGCTGGACGAGATGCTGCGTAGCATCAACCTGGACCGGCGCGACGTCTTTTTAACCAACGTGCTGCACGACCGCCCGCCCGACAACCGCGACCCCCTGCCCGCCGAACTGGCCGCCTACCAGCCCTTTATGGACCGCCTGCTGGAGATCATCCAACCCTCCGTGATTGCCACCCTGGGCCGCTTCGCCATGAGCTACATCCTCAGGAAGTACGACCTGCCCGAAAAGCGCGAGTCCATCAGCAAGCTGCACGGCAAACTGCTGCGCGCCCACGCGCCCTACGGCGAAATTTACATCCTGCCGCTCTATCACCCGGCTTTCGTGCTCTACAACGCCACGCAGAAAAGCGTGCTGCTGAAGGACTTCCAGAAGCTCAAGCTATTTGTGTAGCCCACGCAAAAAAGCCCCTCCCTGCATCGCAAGGAGGGGACAAGGTGCTTCTTCAGCGCGGCGGCGCTTACACGCGGCGGCGGACGACGCCTACCCCAACCGTGATCACGGTGCCCACCAGCATCCCGGCCAGCAAGCCCTGGATGAGTTGCAGGGCTTGTTCGTTTTCGCCCTGGGCTTCGACGTTGCGTTGTTCCGCTTCCAGCTCGCTGATGCGCAGGTTGGCTTCCAGCAGGCTGCTTTCCTGCGCGATCTCCTGCACTTCGGTCAGGAAGGCTGCGTCACGGTCGGCGTGGCAGTCGGTGCAGGCGGCGGTTTCCACATGGCTATCGTGCCCGGTGTACATCAGGTTCCCGGTCAGGATGTGGTCGCCCAGGTCCGGCTGGCTGCGGTGCCAGTGGCAGTCCACGCAGGTTTGCTCCGGGTGGGCTTCGTGGGCAAAACCCACCAGCGCGGTGGTATCGTGGCAGTCGGCGCAGAGCAGGTTGGCGTCATCGTAGCGGATTTGCTGCGGGTGCGGCAGGTGGCAGGCCGTGCAATCCACATTGGCATCCCCATGGGCGCTGCGTTGCCACTCCTGAAAGGTGGTCACGTGGCAATCAGTGCACACGGTCACCCCGGGGTCGATGGCCACCGGCACCGTGGGGTGGTCTGCCGGGGTTGGGCCGTGGCAGGCTTCGCAGCTCACGCCCTCCGTCATGTAGGTACCCGTAAAGGGTTGATAACCGGTGGTGTGGCAAGCCAGACATTCGGTATCGCTATCCAGCGCGGCCCACGCTTCCTGAAAGAGCGGGTCGTGATAGGCGTTGGCGTGTACGCTGCCCTGCCAATCGCGTAAAACATCCAAGTGACAGTCCGCACAGGGCTGTCCAGCGGTAGCGCTTTGCTGAACGGGGGCAGCGTCCGCCCCGGGCGTCGGCTCCTGAGCCGCCACCGAGGGGTTAAAGTGCAGGCTCAAAAAAGCCCCCACCACCCCACAACCCAACACCAGCGCAATTTTCGGAAACCATTTCATGATCAAGCAGCCCTCCCAGACCCGGAGAGCCAGGCGATGCCCCCCATAGGTGGTTTGCGTCCTTTGTTTTTGACTATTGAAACCCAGCTTGGGGAAATCGGCCAGTGCAGCTTACCCCCATTCTAGGTGAGGTTTGGCATACATTGCGGGCGGCGCCGCAAAAATTCAACGCGCGCACTCGCAACTTGTGACAAAAGTAACTAACAAAACGCGCGTTTTTAGGTTAAGTAAGGGTAACGAATGGGTACTATTCAAGTATTCAATTGAGCAAAGGAGGGTTCATTGCGTTTCCGCGTATCCGCTGGTGCTGTGACGCTGCTGGGGGCGCTGCTGCTGCTAGGGGCCGGGCTTATCACGGGGTGCTCCCAGGATAAATCCGCGCCGGCGCTGGTGGAAGTGGCCAACAACGCGGGCGTCACAAGCGGCGGCTCGGAGGACGACCCTCTCTTCGAAACGACGGCGGCCCAGACCCTGGAACCCTTCAGCGACCTGGCCTGCCTGGAATGCCACACCAACCAGGAACAGCTGGTGGCGCTGGCCGCCCCGAAGAAGAAGATGAGGCGCACGCTCTGTCATCTGGCCCTGGCTGAGGCGGCTCCGTGGCTCCGCGTGAGCCAGTGGAGCGCGTCTGGATCGACGCCGAAACCTATGCAGAGGACGTACACTCGCTCATTAACTGTACCGAATGCCACCAAGGACAAGCGGTATCCGCCATGGAAGACGCTCACGCTGGCCTCGTCGCCCGGCCTACCGAAGACCCGGTAGCCAGTTGCGGCAGTTGCCACCCGAACATCACCGAACACGCGGTGGATAGCCTGCACTTCACCCTGCGCGGCTACGACACCGCCATCTATGCGCGGTCCGCGCCCGAACACTTCCCCGCCCTGGAAGAAATGGAAACCTACCACTGCAACGACTGCCACGCCAGTTGCGGCGATTGCCACGTCAGCCAGCCCAATTCGGTGGGCGGCGGGCTGGTGCAGGGCCACGTCTTCTACCGCGAACCCTCCATGAGCCAGAATTGCACGGCCTGCCACGGCAGCCGCGTCAAAGATGAGTACTACGGCGCGCACGAAGGCATCCCCAGTGATGTGCACTTCCGCGCCCGCATGGCCTGCATCGATTGCCACACCGGCGACGTGATGCACGGCGTGAATGTGGAAGCCGACCACCGCTACGACGGCACGCGGGAACCCACCTGCGAAGACTGCCACACCGCACAGGTGGGCGCGGGGTCTGGCATTTTGCAGCACGAAATCCACGGCACCGAGTCGCTCTCGTGCCAGGCGTGCCACAGCGTGGAGTACACCAACTGCACCAACTGCCACGTCCAGCGCACAGAAGACGACATCCCCTTCTTCTCCGTGGAGTCGCACTCGCTGGGCTTCTACCTGGGCCGCAACCCCTTGCGCTCGGCAGAACGCCCCTACGAATACGTGCCGCTGCGCCATGTCCCGATTGACCCGGACTCGTTCAGCTTCTATGGCGAGAACCTGCTGCCGAACTTTAGCGCGCTGCCCACCTGGGTGCACGCCACGCCGCACAACATCCAGCGCAACACCCCGCAGACGGAAAGCTGCCTGAGTTGCCACGGCAACGACGCCATCTTCCTGACGCCGGACAAGGTGGAACCGAACGTGCTGGAAGCCAACCTGGGCGTGATCGTCCCGGCGGCCCCGCCCTTGCCAGAAGGCTACGAAGACGTCATCACCCGGCCCGAAGCCGCCACACCCGCCAGCGAAGGCGGTGGCGATGACTTCTGGGGCGGCGAGGGCGAGAGCAGCGCCCCAGCCACCGAAAGCGAACCTGCCGCGCCTGCCGCCGAGGGCGACAGCTTCTGGGGTGGCGACGGTGAAAGTGAAGGGTCAGCGGCCCCGGCCTCTGACGCCACCAGCGGAACGGACGCCAGTTCCCCCACGCCCGAAGCCACCCCGGCAGAGGATGCCGAGAGCTTCTGGGGCAACTAAACCGCCCGGACCCCTGGCCGGGCCAGGGGTCCCCAGTAACCCGTATAGAACATCCATCAAACCAGGTTAGCAAGGACTTTGCGATCCCATGAAAAAACTGCTTTCTCTCCTCATTATTGCCCTGCTGGCAGCCAGCATCCTGCCCGTCACGGCACAATCCGATGCGGTGCTGGAACGCATGGAAGAATACAGCGCCAACTTCCCGCCGAAGTATGGCACCATCAGCGCCGAGGAATTGGGCAGCGCCCTCATCGAACGCGAGATCGTGCTGCTGGATGTGCGCGAAGCCACCGAACTAGAAACCAACGGCTATCTTGAAGGCTCGATCCATATTCCCGTCCGCGAACTGAGCGCCAACCTGGCCGCATTGCCAGACCTGGACGCCGAAATCGTGGTGGTGTGCCAGGGTGGGGCGCGGGCCATGCTGGCGCAGGCCTCGCTGAACATGCTGGGCTACAACAACGCCCGCACGCTGGCCGGTGGTTTTGGCGCCTGGGTGGGCGAAGAATTCCCCATCGTGCAGGATGGCGCCCTGCCCCCCGCCGCCGAACTGGGCGAAGCCCCCGAATTCAACGCGGATGTTTTTGCCGCGATTGATGCCTACCTCAGCAACCTGCCAGAGGGCTTTGGCCTGGTGCGCTCGCCCGACCTGGCCGCCGAACTGGTGGAACGCGAGCTGGTCCTGATTGACGTCCGCAGCCAGGAAGAATGGGACACCGTCGGCTACATCGAAGGTGCCCAGCACATCTGGATCAACGAATTTGTCTCTCGCCTGGGCGAACTGCCCGAAGACCTGAGCACCCCGATTGTCATCTATTGCGCCAGCAGCTATCGCGGCGGCATCGCCACCGTCTTCCTGAACCTGCTGGGCTACACCGACGTGCGTAACCTGGTGGGCGGCATCAACGCCTGGGTGGCGACAGGCTTGCCCGTGGTGGGCGCGGCCCCGGCCCCCGAAACCGTCGAAGCCGAGTTTGACCTGGTGGCCTACGCCACCGATTACGTGGCCGGGCTGCCGGGCAACTTCAACGCCGTGCGCGTGCCGGACCTGGAAACCGAAGTCGCCTCGGATGCAGCGCCCTTCTTGGTGGATGTGCGCACCGCCGATGAATACGCCGAAGGCCACCTGGAAGGCGCCATCAACGTGCCCTTGCAGACCCTCACCCAGAACCTCGCCCTGCTGCCCGCCCAGGACACCAACATCGTGATCTACTGCGGCAGTGGTCACCGTTCTGCGCTGGCCGCGCAAGCCCTGGCCATGCTGGGCTACACCAACGTCCGTAGCTTGCTGGGCGGCACCAACGCCTGGACCAACAGCAACCTCCCCGTGAGCGATGTGCCGGTCGAAGCGACCGCAGGCACCGCGCCGGAAGTCAACGCCGAAGCCTTTGCCGCCGTGGATGCCTACATGCAGGCCATCCCGGATGGCTACTTCATCGTGCGGGCCGATGCGCTGAACGCCGAACTGGTGGAAAGCGAAATCACCCTGATTGACGTGCGGACCGAGGGCGAAGTGGCCGAAGGCCGCATCGAAGGCGCCGTGCACATCCCGCTGAGCGCGCTGATGACCAGCCTGGACCAACTACCCGCCGAGCTGGATACGCCGATTGTGGTGTACGACAACCCCACCCACCGCAGCTCCATGGCGATGATGCTGCTGCAAATGCTGGGCTATCCCAACGTCCGCACCCTGGCCGGTGGCACCACGGGTTGGACCAACGCTGGCTTCCCGCTGGTCACCGAATAAGCGATCCCTTCTTGCGTGTGTTTCCTCAGAGGCCCCGCCGCGCGCGGGGTCTTTGATTTGGCCGGGCGGCGCCAACGGGCCTACAATCGGGGTATCCTGCAACATATCCCGAAGGAGCAACCTTATGGCCGCTGCTGCCCCGCCCCACCCCAGCGCACACACCGGGCGCTGGGTTCTTTTTGCCACCATTTCGGCTTCGAGCATGGCGTTTATCGAAGGCTCGGCGCTCAATGTGGCGCTCCCGGCCATTCAAGAGGACCTCGGGGCTTCCGGGGCGGACCTGCTGTGGATTTTGAACGCCTTTGCGCTGATGCTGGCGGCGTTGATCCGTGTGGGGGGGGTCGCTGGGGGACCACTTTGGGCGCAAGCGCGTCTATATGATTGGCATCGTGGTCTTTACCCTGGCCTCGCTGGCCTGCGGGCTGGCCCCCACCACCGGAACGCTCATCGCGGCCCGTGCGATTCAAGGCATTGGCGGGGCCCTGATGATCCCCGGCAGCCTGGCCATCATCTCGGCCTATTTCGATTCGGAAAAGCGCGGCCAGGCCATTGGCACCTGGGCGGCCTTCACCACTTTTACCTCGGTGCTGGGGCCGGTCCTGGGCGGGGTGCTGGCGCAAAGTGGCTTCTGGCGCGGCGTGTTCGTGATCATCATCCCACTGGGGATTGCTGCGCTGTACGTCCTGTGGCGCTACGTGCCCGAAAGCCGGGACGAAGCAGCCCCGCGCCAGTTGGACTACCTGGGCGCCATCCTGGTGACACTGGGCCTGGCCGGGATCACCTACGGCTTTATTGAACTGGGGCGCAGCGGCCCCAGCGAAGCCCTGGACCCGCTGGTGTTGCTGGCCCTGCTGGGCGGGGTGGCCATGCTGGGGGCCTTCATCTGGCAAGAGGCCCGCAGCGACCACCCCATGATGCCGCTGGCCCTGTTCCGCTCGCGCACCTTCAGCGGCGCCAACCTGCTCACGCTTTTCCTCTATGGGGCGCTGGGCGGGGCCCTGTTCTTTATGCCGCTGAACCTGGTCCAGGTGCAGGGCTACGGCGAATCCGAAGCCGGCCTGGCTTTGCTGCCCTTCTCCATCCTGCTCATTTTGATGGCGCGCTGGTCTGGCGGGCTGGTGGACCGCTTTGGGCCACGCCTGCCGCTGACGGTTGGCCCGGTGCTTGTGGGGCTGGCTTTTGCAGCGCTGGCCCTGCCCGGCCAGACCAGCGGCTCCAGCGACTATTGGACCAGCTTCTTCCCCGGCTTGGTGCTCATTGGCCTGGGGATGGGCCTGGTGGTGGCGCCGCTCACCGCCACGGTGATGGGTGCGGTCCCGCAGCACAACGCCGGGCTGGCCTCCGGCATCAATAACGCGGTCTCGCGCTCGTCGCAGGTGTTCGCGGTGGCCATCATGGGCGGGCTGGCGCTGGTCTTGTTCTCTGGCGCGCTGGACCGCGAAATGGCCGACCAGAACCTGCCCACGGAGCTACAAAGCACGCTGGCGGCGGAGTCTGAAAACCTGGCGGCTATCGAAGTGCCAGAGGGGACCGCACAACCCATGGCCAACGATGCCCGCGCGGCCATCAACCTGGCTTTTATCGATACCTTCCGCATCATGATGAGCGCGGCGGCGGTGCTGTGCTTCATCAGCGCAGCCATGGCCTTCTGGCTGGTTGAACCGAAGCTCAGCGAGGCGCGAGCGGACGAGGACAACGCCGCCGCCGATTGCCTCAACGTGCCCTGCTTTGACCAGCAACTCAGCGTCCCGCTGAGCGATCCCCCCGCCCCCAGCGGCGACTAACCCCGGGTGCCTCATGGCGGGCCAGCCGGGGCAAAGGCAATCCCCTGCGCTGGCCCGCTGAAGTTGTTAGCCCACTGGATTAAGCGTTACAATCAGAGGTGGTGATGCCGGGGTAATCTGGACGGTAGTATGCCAACGCTTGAGTTATCCGATGAACTCTACGCTGCTTTGCGCCTGCGCGCTGAGGAAGCCGGGCAGAGCCTCAGCGAATGGCTGGCCCAGATGGCCAATCCGCCGCCACCCGCCAACACCCTCGGCATTGACCCACACTTTCTGGAAAAATAGCCGCCACCACGCCCTTTTTGCTCTACGTCTACGACCTGCAAGCTGGCCGCAACCTTTTTATCAACGCCCAGACCGAACGCTTCCTTGGCAAAAGCGCCCGGGAGCTTTTTGGCGCCGGGCCGGACGATCACTGCACGTTGCTCCACCCGGATGATCATCTCCTGCTGCAAGAGTTCCGGGCACAATGGAACACAGCCAGCGCTGACCAGGTCTTCCACAAGGAATATCGCCTGCGCCATGCCTCCGGCGAATATCGCTGGATAACCAGCTTCGAGACCGTGCTGGCCCGCGATGCCCAGGGCCGCCCCTCGCACATCCTGGGCACGGCGGTAGACATCCACGCCCACAAGCTCGCGGAGGCCAACCATCAGCGCATCCATCCGCGAGCCTGGCCCTGGCCATCGACCACCGCCCAGCTGGGCCTATGGACCCTGGAACTGGCCACCCAGCGCCTGGGCTGGAACGCGCAGATGTTCAGCATTTATGGGCTGGACCCCGCCACGTTTGGCGATGACCTGGCAACCTGGCGCAGCGCCGTCCTCCCAGAAGACCTGGCAACCGCCAGGGCCGCCCTGCAAACTGCCCTGCAAAGCGGCCAGGTCTTTGACGTGCAGTTCCGCGCCCGCCGCCCTAACGGGCAAGTCCGCTGGATCAACGCCTCGGCGGCCACAGTGCGCGACGCCACCCACCAGGTGACACACCTCATCGGCGTGAATCAGGACATCACCGAAGCCAAACGCGCCGAGGCCGAGCTACACACCAACCGCGCCCTGCTTGAGGGCATCCTGCGCGCCACGCCGGCCTTCATCTATGTGCACGACCTGCCCACCAACCGCAATGTTTTTGCCAACGCGGGGCTCACCACCCTGCTGGGCTACACCCCGCAGCACCTCCAGGCCATGGGGCCGCAGGTCATCCCCACCTTGCTGCACCCCGAAAATGCCGAGGCGCTACAGGGCACGTTGCGGAGCGTGCTGGCAGGCCAGGACGACGACACCACCTACGCGGCTACCTATCGCCTGCGGCACCAGGACGGCACCTGGCGCTGGGTCCAGGACCAGGGCACCGTCTTTATGCGCGGCGAGGATGGCCAGACGCAGCAAATCCTGGGCACGGTCATCGACATCACCGAGCGCAAAGCGGCAGAAGACGCCCTGCGCGCCAGCGAGGCGCGCTACCGCAGCCTGTTTGATGGCGCCACCAACCCCATAGTGATGTACGATGCCGAAGCGCGCTTTCTGATGCTCAATGCGGCGGCCCGGGGTCACCTCCCCCCAGAAGCCTGGCTAGGCCAACCCCTGGGGGACTTCTTCCCCGAAAAACAGGAGGAAACGCTCGCCCGCCTGGCGCACGTCTTCAAAACAGGCGAAACCTTCTACGTCGAAGACTGGCTGGACCTGCCCCAGGGGCGGACCCTGTTCTGGTCGGTATTCCAGCCCGTGCGGAACGCGCAGGGCGTGGTCGAGGCCGTGCAGGTCATCTCGCACGACATCACCGCCCAGCACAAGCAGGATGCCGTAGAAAGCGAGCGCGAGAAGCTCTCGCTGCTGCTGAACCAGGAACGCGACCTGAGCAAGCTCCGCTCGCGCCTGCTGGATACCATCGCGCACGAGTTCCGCACCCCGCTCACCATTATCGCCACCTCCAGCGCCATCCTGGCCACCCACAGCGACCGCCTTAGCCCGGAAAAAGCCGCGCTGCGCCTGCGTAACATCGCGCAGCAGGTCGAACGGCTGGAAGAAATGCTGGATGAGATCAGCACCCTCTCGCGGGCCAGGCAGGGTTTGCTGACCTTTATCCCTAGCCTCACGGACATCCCCAGCTTTTGCCAGAATTTGCTGGACGAAGCCACCGGCCTGAGCAACCGCCCGCACCGCCTGCACCTGGAACTGGCCCTGGAACAGACCATCGCCGTGCTGGACCCCAACCTGCTGCACCATGCCCTGATGAACCTGCTCTCCAACGCCATCAAATATTCCCCGGAGGGCGGCGACATCTCGCTGACGGTCCGGCAGCAGAGCGGGCACCTGTTGTTCACCGTGCGCGACCAGGGCATTGGGATCCCGCGACAGGAGCACAAGCGCCTTTTTGAGCCCTTCTACCGCGCCAGCAACGTCGGCACCATCCGAGGGACCGGGCTGGGCCTGGCGCTGGTGCGCGAGGCGGTCGAGCTGCATGAAGGCACGGTCCACCTGGAAAGCCAACTGGGGCAGGGCAGCGCCTTTACCCTGCGCTTGCCGCTGCGCACCTAAAAGCCCACCCCTTCCCTACGCCCAAAATCAGCCGATAGGCCGCCTAATTCTGGTCCCGCTGGCCCTGGGGCCGGGCTGGTCTTGTCCCTATACTGGTAGGCGGGCCTACTTTGGAATCAGGTCCTCAATCTCTGCCAGCAAGCTAGATAAGGAGATTTCTGATGAAGAAGACCTTGCTCCTCTTAACCGTGATGGTGCTGGCGCTGGGCCTGGGCGCGTTGCCCGCCCTGGCGGCACCCATCACCGTCAACAGCACGGTAACCGACGCTATCCCGGTCGGGGGCGCCGATAGCTGGGAGTTCCAGGGCGTCGCGGGCCAGCAAATTCAGGTGCAGGTGACCGCCGCCAACAATAGCTGGGACCCCTACATCTACCTCTTTGGCCCGGATGGCACGCTCATCGCCCAGAATGACGACATCGACCTGGCCGGCGGCAACCTGAACTCCGCCCTCTCGCTGAGCCTGCCCACCGATGGCCTCTATCGCCTGGTGGTGCGCTCCTTCCTGGATAGCTCCGGCGGAACCTACACGCTCTCCCTGACTGGCGACGCGGTGCAGCTCACGCCCACGCCCCCGGCCAACACCACGGTCGAGTTTAGCCAGTTGGGCATCACTGCGCAGGCCGTGACCAACGTGCGCCTGCGCGATGACAACAGCTTGCAGGGCACCATTCTGGATGTGGTGCAGCGTGGCGACGAGGTGGACGTGCTGGGCATCGACCCGGCCCGCGAGTGGCTGTGGATTGACTACGCCGGGCAGCGCGGTTGGTCTGCGGCAAACTTCTACACCCCAACCACGGGCGATTTCGTCAATCTGCCGGTGATCACTGAAGAACTGGCGCGCCGCGTGACCACGGGCGACATCGTTAGCTCCACCGTGGAAATTAACATCCGCGAGGGGGCCTCGCTGGATACGCCCATCGTGGCGACACTGCCCTTTGGCAGCGTGGCCCAGGTGCTCGGCATCAGCGACGATGAGCAATGGCTGTTCGTGGATTATGGCGCCGGGACCGGCTGGACCTTTGCCGATTACTGGGACGTGACCCCCCCGGCCACGCCCTAACCCGCCTGTTGCCAATGACCTGTGCCCCGGCGCAGGTCATTTTTTGCTTCTGGGGCGTGTTCTGGCAGTGATTGGCAGTGCTGAGGAAGGCGCTAGCAGCGGGTTTTTGGGCATGCTGGGGGCATCGTTCGCCTTGTTAGCCACCCGAAAGGCACCCTCAATGCAATCTCAGACCCCTCACCCTGCTGGGCAACCTGCCCCTGTGCGTGCACCGTGTGGGCCAGGGCAAGCCACTGGTCTTTGTGCATGGCCTGCTGGTCAATCACAAAACCTGGCGTAAGGTCGTTGCGGAACTTCAGAACGACTATGAATGTATTCTGCCGGACCTGCCCCTGGGCGCGCACAGCCTGCCCCTGCCCCCCGGCGCCCGCCCCAACGTCTATCTGATGGCGGACCTGATGGGCGCCATGCTGGAGGCGCTCGACCTGCGCGACGTGACGCTGATCGGCAACGATTCCGGCGGGGCCATCTCGCAGTTCGTGGTCACGCGCCACCCGGCGCGCATCGGCAAGCTGGTGCTCACCAACTGCGATGCCTTCCGTAACTTTCCGCCGCCCATCCTGCGCCCGCTCAAGTGGGCCACCTATGTGCCCGGCTTTCTGCCGCTGCTGGGGGCGTCGTCGCGGTTGCGCCTGGGGCAGCGCATCCTGTTTGGGTTGGTGGCCAAGCACCCGGTCCCGGCAGAAGTCGCGCGCGACATCCTGACGCCCTTCATCCAGAACGGGGCCGTGCGGCGCGATGCCGGGCGCTTTATGCAGTCCATCCACCCGCGCCAAACGCAGGAGGTCGCCAAAAAGCTGCCGGAGTTCAAGCGCCCGGTTCTGTTGCCCTGGGGCCAGGCTGACCCCATTTTCCCGCTCAAGTTTGGCCACAAGCTCTGCGCGCAGTTCCCAGATGCCCGACCGCAGCGCGCCGCGCTGGGGCGTGCGTCCCACAAACAGCAGCAGCGTCTCCTCACCCGGGTTGACCCGTTCGCGAATCCAGATGCGCTGAGCATCGAAATCCTCGCCTTCCACAAAGACCAGCGACGTGTTGCGTTCCCAGGCGCAGGTCCCGGTATTCAACAGCCGGATCTCACGCTCATATTCGGAGTTGGCGCGGAAAACTCACCATCCGCCGGGGCCTGATCGATCACCGCATAATCGAAATCACAGGCCGCGATAGTGGCGGTCTGAATCTCCAGCACCAGCGTTGCCTGAATCAGAGTCTGCGTGAGGTCCGGTGTGACCGTCAGGGTAATGGTTGGTGTCAGCGTTTCTGTGGGCGTCTGGGTGGTCGTCGGGGTGAGGGACGCCGTGGCAGTGGGCGTATTGGATGGTCGGGTCGTGGGGCTGGGTGTATCCGTCGGCGTCAGTGATGGCCTTCTGGGTTGGCGTGAGGGGAGGCTGCTGCCGCCTGGACCGTTGGTGAAACGCGCTCCGGTGTTTCGCTGGGTGTCTCAGTCGGTGTACGG